>CAYGMR010000088.1:3668-13655 GCA_964350725.1 uncultured Ardenticatenaceae bacterium
CCACCCTGACTGACCCATCGATGGCACCCGAAGGACATGAAGCGTTTTATGTGCTGTCACCTGTGCCACATTTGGATGCAGATGTCGATTGGACAACTGCGGCCAAACCCTATCGCGATGCTATCATGCAATTTCTTGAAGATAATTACCTCCCTGATTTACAAGAAAATATCGTCGCCGAACATTATATTGATCCATTGCATTTTCAGAATGATCTCAACAGTTATAAAGGCTCGGCCTTTTCGATTGAACCCACCCTGACACAATCGGCCTGGTTCCGTCCCCACAACCGTTCAGAAGATTTCGACAACCTTTATTTCGTGGGTGCCGGCACACATCCGGGCGCAGGCTTGCCAGGGGTGCTATCTTCATCTAAGATCGCTGAAGATTTAATAACTAGTAGTGATCCTTTACCTGTGAGGCCGCTGTTGGGTAACGGCCGTTACACTACAAAGCCAGAATTGGTTTAGGGACACGTATAATTAGGCGATTCCATGACCCAAACTGCTTGTCCACTGCCTGTAGCCGATCCTGAATCCGGCCTCGAGATACTCAAAGGTTTAGCTCGCGAACGCTCTCTCTTAGCTGCGCTCACCTTAATGCATGAACATGTTGGCGATGTGTTCCAGATCACCATGCCGGTCTTCAAACCGGCTGTGGCGATTGGCCCTGAAACCAACCGTCAAATCATGGTCACTGATCGCGAGAAGTTCCTGTGGCGACCTGAGGGAGATCCCGTGACGCGCTTACTGCGGCGCGGGGTTCTGGTCGTCGACGGTGAAGAACATGATCATTATCGTGGCATCATGGATCCACCCTTGCAGCGCCGTCATGTCAACAACCATATCGCTGGCTTCTGGAAATATACGAATGATGTGATCGGCACTTGGGCAGACGGCCGTACCCAAGACATGCTCGTTGAAATGCGCAAAGTGGCCTTATTAATCCTCATGGGCACAATGTTCAAAATAGAGTTCGCCCCTGATTTAGAGCGGCTCTGGCAACCGATCCTGAAAGCAATCCAGTACATTTCTCCCGGCGCGTGGATTTTATGGGCAGATATGCCGCGCCCGACCTACCGCAAACCGTTAAAAACACTCGACGATTACCTTTATGGAGTAATTCAGGCGCGACGTGACGATTTGGCCAGCGGCAAAATGCCCATTGACCCTGGTGATTTGCTGGGTGAATTGATTCGTGCCGGGCTGGACGATGATCGCATTCGTGACCAAATGTTAACCATGCTAATTGCCGGCCACGACACTTCAACCGCGCTCCTGGCCTGGGTTTTCTATCTCCTGGGCACACATCCAGATGCGATGGCGCAAGTTGTCGCCGAAATTGATGCAACGATTGGCACGGCCGATCGGCCACCCACATTAGAAGAGATCAACCAAATGCGCTATTTGGATCAAGTTATCAAGGAAGTCCTGCGCTTGTATCCACCCATTCATATTGGCAATCGGGCTGCAGGCGAGGATTTGCAGCTTGGCGGCTATGCTGTGGCCAAAGGATCGCGAGTGATGTATTCGATTTACTTGTCACATCGCGACAAAAAATATTGGGAAAATCCAGAGCAGTTTTGTCCGGCACGGTTTGAACGCCATGTCAAACGTGACCAACCGCCCTTAACGTATGTGCCGTTTGGCGGTGGGCCGCGTAATTGTATTGGGGCTGCCTTTGCACAAGTTGAATCGAAGGTTGTTTTGGCGCGTATTTTGCAGCTTTTCGACCTGACTTTGCTGAATGCGGATAAAATCAAACCACATATGGGCGCTACTCTGGAGCCTAGACCGGGTGTAAAAATGTTGATCCAACAGCGAGCCAATCATGCTTGATGCCTGGAAACGCACGGCCGCATTTTCGTTTTTAGCACCGCCCTTAGCTTTGCGTGCCGAACGCCGCTATCGTGCTGCGCGCACGATCACCGCGCCATGTAATGCTCAAACATTACCTTCGCTTTCAATTATCATCCCAGCACGCAATGAGGCAGAAAATTTACAGCGACTGCTGCCTTCGTTGCAGGCACTGTCTTATCCTGGACAGGTCGAAATTATTGTTGTAGATGACAATTCAGAGGACGAAACGGCCGTTGTCGCCAAAAACCAGCATGTCAATCTCCTCAGCTTAGGAACATTACAGCCGGGCTGGTATGGCAAACCCAATGCATGCCATCAAGGTGCACAAATTGCACAGGGCGACTGGCTGCTTTTCACCGATGCCGACACCCTACACCAACCGGATGGACCTGCCCAGGTCGTGGGCTATGCAGTCGAAAATGATTTAGATGGTTTAAGTCTTTGGTTAGAGCAAGAAACACGCGGGATGACGGATCGTCTGGCACTTACAGCCGCATTCGCCGGTTTGTTTGCCGGTCTACCCAAAAAACATACGCATCTCAACGGCCAATATATTTTGCTGCGGCGTGATGTCTACGAGGCAAGCTGTGGCTTTGCAGCCGTGCAGCAGGAAGCATTGGAGGATGTGGCGCTGGGTCATCATCTGCAAAAAAGCGGTTATAAGGTGCCGATATTACAAGGCGGTAACATCGCAGCCGTGCGTATGTATGCGAATGACCGCCAAATGTGGCATGGCATGTCACGCTTAAACGCGGACTCATTACGCTGGTCAGGGTTAAGTGCCTTGCTCACTGTCATTTTTATCACCGCATTGATGAGCCCACTGCTGACGATTGCGGGTGTGTTGGGTGGGCGTTTGCGTTGGCCGTGGATACCTGTGACGTGGGGAACGGCCGTTGCTTCAATTTGGCCGTGGTCGCGCCGCTATGGCTCAGGCTGGTTGGCTTGTTTGGTACCCCTCGGTGCATTATTTGTGCAATTAGCAGGCGTGTGGGGCTTGATAAGCCGCATTGTCGGGCGCGGCATTCCCTGGAAAGGAAGAACTGTATGACTTATTTTGGATTTTTGTTAATTTTTTTAGTGATACCTATCATTTTCTTTGCCAGTATAAATTGGCTCGATGCACGCCGTGGTAAACAAATACCAGATCGCTTGCAAAGCTGGCCCGCTTGGGCAGCAATTACGTTGCATGTCGTGATCGCCTTATTATATACGACGCTTTGGGATAACTATTTAGTCGCCACGCGCGTTTGGTGGTATGACCCAGCACTAGTCACTGGTTTTACTATCGGTTGGGTTCCGATTGAAGAATATACATTTTTCATCTTACAACCGATTCTAGCCTCGTTGTGGATGCTTTTCTTGGCGCGGCGCATTAAGGTGGCGAGTACAAATACAAATGAATCTGTGCGCTTACGGGTTTGGAGTGTAGGCGCAACGGCCGTTGTCTGGCTAATCTCCATCATTATTCTGGTTGTCAGTTGGCAACCCGGCAATTATCTAGCACTTGAACTCGGTTGGGCCTTACCACCCATTGTTTTACAACTCGCTTTTGGCGCCGATATCCTCTGGCGTTATCGGCGCATCGTGTTATGGACAATTGTGCCCATGACGCTTTACCTCAGTGCCGCTGATGCGCTGGCAATTGGCTGGGGAACCTGGACAATCAATCCTGAGAAGTCGTTGAATATTTTCTTGGGCGGGGTATTGCCCATTGAGGAATTTATCTTCTTTTTGTTGACAAATACCCTGCTCACATTTGGAGTCGTACTTGTATTAGCGCGTGAAAGCCATGTGCGCATCGGAGATATACGCCAACGTTTTGTACCTTCTGACACTATTTCAAATGAATCAGAGGTGGTGCAGAGATAGGTAATAGTAGGCAGATTTTCTTGTTTTAATCTGCGAAAATCCTGGTCTTTTGCTTTTATCCGCAGCCTATTAAAGATATCAGCAGTAACTATACAGCCTCTCTGGCTGTGGCCGGTGTCCTCACCGCGACCTATCCGGCTCGGTCAGGAGACACGGCCGGAGCACCTGAATAGTTACTATCAGTATACAACTATCTATGTTATGTTAACTGTTCTGTGGGTGTTTATTGCTTATTTAGCTGGGTCCATGCCGCTTTCGTTATGGCTGGGCAAGGTTGCACTGCATACTGATATTCGCACCTATGGTGATGGCAATCCAGGCGCATCAAATGTGTTTCGAGCGGGTGGCAAGTTTTGGGGTACAGTGGCGATGCTGCTTGATGGCTTTAAGGGCGCAATTCCGGTATGGATCGCGATTTATGCGCTGGGGATTGATCGTTGGGGATTAACTGTAACCGCGCTTGCACCCATCCTCGGTCATACATTTTCACCCTTCCTCAAATTCAAAGGCGGCAAAGCATTGGCGGTCAGTTTTGGCATTTGGGCGGGCTTAACCCTATACGAAGTACCCATTGTGATGGGCATTGCTTTTGCCATTGGGTTGTTCATTTTTACGATTGAAGGGTGGGCTGTTATGTTTGGCATGACGGCCGTTTTGCTTTTTTTATTGATTAGCGAAGCTGATGCACCTTTGCTGGGTGTGTGGGTGGGGACGACGCTTATTTTGGCCTGGACACATCGTGCCGATTTACAACAACGACCCGCCTTACGTTTTTTGCAATAAATCCACCTATCTTTTATATACTCCTTTCATTATCTCGTCCCACCCTCCTTAAAAAGTTGCTACCAAACCTGATTCCAACTAAACTGTCCCCTACTGGTTTATTGGTAAAAGCAGAGCTACTAGGAGAACGCTTTATGCTAGGTTTACTCATTCTCACCCTTATCAATGGTCTGTTTTCAATGGCAGAGATCGCTATGATCTCGGCCCGCAAAGCACGCTTACAACTACGCGCTACGCAGGATGACAAAGGAGCGCAAGCGGCACTATTATTGATTGAGCAGCCCGAAAATTTTCTAGCAACCATCCAAATCGGCATTACACTTGTTGCTATTTTAATGGGCGCATTTGGCAGCCTACAAATTGCAACCTGGATAGAACCCTATCTCGCCAAACTGTCTATCTTAAGCGCATACAGTGAATTAATTGCTGCCGCGATTGCTGTTGTTTTCGTAACTTACCTTTCTTTGGTAGTAGGCGAATTAGCACCTAAACAAATAGCTCTCAATGCGCCTGAAAGGATTGCTAGCCGGGTCGCCCCGTTCATGACCCTGTTGACAAAAGTAACTTATCCAATTGTGCTCTTTTTAAGTGCTTCGACACAGTTATTGGTGCGCTTGCTGCGCATTCAACCATCTGACGAACCGGCAATCACAGAAGATGAAATTCAGATGATGTTGGAACAAGCCACAGAGATTGGTGTCGTGGAACCAATAGAAGAAAAAATTGTGGAGCAATTATTTCGTGTCGGGGATTTATACGTCAACAGTTTAATGGTGGATCGCACCGATATTCTTTGGTTGGATGTCGATGATTCGGCGGACGTGATTCGGGACAAGATCCGAGACGGTGCTCATTCGCGCTATCCCGTTGTACGTGGCGATCTGGATAATATTATTGGGTTGGTTTACGTAAAAGATCTGATTGTACAAACGTTGGACACAAATTCACCCGATTTAGAACTTATATTAAAACCCGCTCTGTTTATCCCATCTGGCTTACCAATTTATCAGGTGTTAGAACAATTTAAGGAAGCGCAAACCCAAATCGCCTTTGTTATTGATGAGCATGGTGGTGTTAAAGGGTTGGTAACATTTATGGATTTATTGGAAGCGATTGTAGGCGATGTACCCGAAGTAATGGATCCAGCCAACCCAACGGCCGTTCGTCGTGAAGACGGCTCCTGGTTGATCGATGGGAAGCTGCCGATCGAGACGTTTAAGCAGCTTTTTGAGATACCCACACTGCCGGGCGAAGCCCAAAATTACTATCAAACGATCGGAGGATTTGTCATGAATTATTTGGGACATATCCCCCAAACTGGTGACCGCTTCACTTGGCAGCAGCTTACTGTCGAAGTGGTTGATATGGACTGGCGCCGTGTGGACAAGGTTTTGGTAACAATTGCAGAAGAAACATGAAAGTAACGGCCGACGGGGTGATTGATATGCGAACAACAGTTACGAAAAGAGCACAAACCATTATCCCTGCGTCTTTGCGCAAACGGTACGGGATCAAGGTTGGAGATTTTCTGGAATGGATCGATGACGGGCAAGTCATTCAGGTGATTCCTATTCCGGCCGATCCCATTCGCGCTTTAAGAGGGTCTGCGCGGGGAGAAAAGTTATTGGAACAGCTTTTGGAATCTCGGCGTAAGGACAAAAACGGATCGGAGGCAAACAAACTATGACAGAAACAAAAATTCTCAATATCAAAAAGAAAATATTGGGCAAAAATGATCAAATGGCACAAGATTTACGTGCCGAATTTGCACGCAACAACATCTTTGTGGCCAATCTAGTTAGCAGCCCAGGTGCGGGCAAGACCGAACTGCTGCAAGCCACAATGCAGGCATTGCGTGAAAATTATGTACCTGCGGCCGTTACTGGCGATTTAGCCACAGAAAATGATGCGCGCCGTCTGATAGAAAGCGGCGCTTTAGCCAAACAAATCCTCACTGGCACCATGTGTCATCTGGAAATAGATATGGTGCAGAATGCGATTCAGGATTGGGATTTAGCCAAGCTAGACTTCTTGTTTATTGAAAATGTCGGTAATCTTGTTTGTCCAGGTGATTTTGATCTGGGTGAAGATATACGTGTGATGCTCATCGCCACGACAGAAGGCGAAGACAAACCCCTCAAATATCCTACCCTGATCAGCACATGTGATGTGGTTGTCATCAACAAAATGGATATTGCAGATGCTGTTGAATGTGATGTCGCGTTGCTGGAACACAACATCCACGAAGTGCGCCCCGGTGTGCCCATCTTTAAAACCTCGGCAAAAAGAGGAAGTGGTATAGTTGCTTGGGTCGCCTTTTTGATTGACCAGTTTGAAGCCAAAAAAGCGTCTGCTGATTAAGCGTTATGCATGAATTATCGATTGCCTTGCGCATTGTTGAAACGCTTGAACAGGAGTTGGCCCAGGAGGAGGAAGGGTTGGTGGTAACGGCCGTTTCCATCCAAGTCGGCACGCTCACCGGTCTCGTACCGGAAGCGTTACAATTCTGCTGGGAGTTGGCGACTGAAAATAGTTTGCTGCAAGGTTCCAAACTAAACATTCAAATTGTTGACGCATCCGGCTATTGTGGGCAATGTGAGACCGATAGAACCCTCACCAATTTGCAGTCGATGCGCTGCCCCATCTGCCAAACCCCAATCGAGCAAATCAGCGGCGGCAACGATCTAGAAATCCTGACAGTGACGGTGGAATCACCCGATGATCCCTGATGCTGCCAAAAAACAGATCGCGATTACCCTGGTGGTTAAGTTGCTGTTTTCGATTCAACAATCGGCAGCAAACGTGAATCTTCTAATGCGGCTGTGCGATGTCCCATACCTACCAAGTAGGCTTCGTTTGTTGAAAACGCCATAAAATCTGATACCGAATTTTGGCGCACAAGCATAACGAGATCCCACTGCTCATCCTGTGGCCCAATCAAGAATTGGCCACTCTTACCTAAAAATATCAATTCGCCACCACTTTGCGCAAGAAATGGCGTCGTGTAATCAATATATCTTTGATACGCTTCTGCACCGGAAATGGGCTCATCAGGCATCAGTTCAGGATGAGCAGAATAATCGGCTACTTTGCGAAAGCGCAGCAGATTTAACATCGTGACTGCCCCCGTGATGTTTTGCGAGAAGAAGGCTATGCCAGCCTCTTGTGAAACGTCTAGATATTGTTTTTTTGTCATTTGAGTTCCTTGCGCCAGTAAGCACCACCGCCACCTTCACGCTGCATGAACCCTAATTCCACGAGATCGCGTCGCAAACGCGCGGTATCCTCGTTGAACTGGGACAGGATTTCATTGACTTCTTTCTCGCTGTAGCGCCGCTCGGGGGCAAACACCTTAACGATATGGCGCAAAACGGCTTCTTCCTTTTTTTGTTGGGCTGGGAATGCTGTTAAACGGCCGTCACCATCTAAAAACGTTTGCAAAACCTTGCGGTCATAGGCATCGACATCCACATCTTCAGCCACAGCCGGCAGCATATCATCTGAGAGCAGGCGCGCAGCCATATCAGTAAGCACACTTAATTCCAGCGAATACACATTGTAATAACTCTCTGGCCGTGCACTAACCAAACCCACTTTTGTCAGTTTTGATAAATGGTGTGAAACCGTTGAGGAGTTTAGCCCTAACATTTCTGCCATTTCTTCTACCGATAAAGGCTCTTTCGCTAACAGCGCAACGATTTTTAGCCGGTTGGCATTGGATAACGCTTTGAAAAACGCCAACAATTCTTCTACATAGGTATTATCTTCACTCATATCATCACCGTTAAACTAAATTGAATATTATCAATTTAGTTTAACGGTATTAGATTAGGTTGTCAAGTGAGATGCAGAAGATTGGCGTTTGTAGTAGCGGCTTTAGCCGTTTCACCGCTGATGAAAGTTAAAGAATTATTTTGGTAATAGAATTTATCAAAGCATTTCGTGGTGCTCTTTCACTTCTTATGCAGCGAACCGTTTGGCATTGCGTTCACGTGCTTTGGCGGCCATTTCATCGCGATTACGGGGCGCTACGGCCGTTTCCAAACCATCCAATAATTGCTGAGTAATTGCGGCAATCTCACGAGTTGCTTGTTCAAATAATGCTTGATTGACTTTGGAAGGTTGCCGAAAACCGCTCACCTTCCTGACAAATTGCAGGGCCGATGCATAAATTTCTTCTTCAGATGCGGGTGGATCGATGTTGTATAAAATCTTGATATTACGACACATAAATTTCCTCCATAACCGTGGTTTCTGACCACGTTTCTCACGCACGCGGTAGGGATACCCCGGCTATAATCAGATTCTTTTTGCAACTAAGAGTGTTAAATCATCAGCTTGATCGACAGAGCCGGTGAATTTATCAACGGCCGTTACCAACCCCCGCACAATCTCTTCTGCATGACAATTGCCAGCGGCAGCAAACGCTGCTTTCAAGCGATCCTCGCCAAAGAAGCCCCGCTGGGCATCACGCGCTTCACTGATGCCATCTGTATACAGGAGTAACGCGTCGCCGTTGGCTAAGAGCGCCTCTTGCTCACTAAATGTCGCGCCCTTAAATGCGCCCATCAGTTAACCTTCTCCAGGCAGCACCTCAACTTCGCCATTGGCATGTCGCAAGCAAAGCGGCGGGTCATGACCAGCACTAGCATAACGCAATGTACCTGTTTCAACATCCAAAATGGCATAGAGCACACTCAAAAAAAGCGGCGAACGATTGTCGCTGATAATGAGTTCGTTGACGCGCTGCAAGACACGCGCAGGTGAATGTTCCTTACTCGTTTCAGCCCGGATCAATGTACGCGCCACGGCCATATACAAGGCTGACGGTACACCCTTGCCGGTCACGTCGGCAATAACCAGGCAAAGTTTTGTGGGATCATCTTCCAATTGAATAAAGTCGTAAAAATCGCCACCGACTTGCCAGGCGGATTGATAGTAGGAGCCAAATTGCCAGCCGGGGATATTGGGTGTGCTTTGGGGGAGTAATGACAATTGCATCTTGCGCCCAATCGCCAATTCGCGCTCGAGTGCTTGCCGTTTCACTTCCCCTTCAGTGCGTTGATGCAGCCGCGCTGATGTGACTGACATAATCCGCGGCACGAAGCCCGGATGCTGGCGCACGAGGGCGGCAAAACGCAGGCGGTTGATGGGAATCAAGGTGCAGTCAGTAACGGCCGTGACTGTACCATTACGTGGTCGATTTTCAACAACACCCATTTCACCAAATAATTCCCCAGGCCCCATGCGATCCACTTCGTTGCCATGCAAGGAAAAAATCAGCTCCCCTTCTACAACCACATACATACTGTGTGCAAAGTCGCCAGCCTTAAAGATAACATCACCAGCCGCAAATTTGACCCGGTTGGAAGTGTCTTTGAAGAGGCCAAAGCCATGCAGAGATGTTTTTTTCATAAACTTCAAGTACAGAACACAGATAAACGCAGATGACACAGTTAGAAAAGAAGCATCT
>CAYGMR010000088.1:13678-14757 GCA_964350725.1 uncultured Ardenticatenaceae bacterium
AGTGTGAATCAGTGTCCCAATTTTTAGGAAAGGATTTTACTCAAATGCTGCAACGGCCGTTGCCTCATCCTCATATACAACCATCACTTTGGTGAATCCTGATGTGTCCAGAACTTTGCGTACCAAAGGCTGTGGCTTAAGCAATTTGAAATGTGCTTCTGGCCCACTCGCTTTTTCCAAATCACGTGTAATGGCATGGAATGCACGCCATCCTTCTTCAGCATCTGCCAATGTCCCACCACGCATGATTAGCGCCATATTATGTAACCAAACTAGGCCAGAGCTGGAAATAAAGAGTAGGTCTTCAAGATCGAGCAGCAAATTACGCATGCCACCGGCATACAATGCCTGGGTTTGTACGATTAACGGCTCAGAATTTGAGGCATCTAACTCGCCACTTAAGCGCATGACCATCACGGGTACGCCCCCGTCAACCTTTTCCACTTTTACATTAAGCATAATGATTCTCCTCATACAATTTTTTGTTTTGACAGAAGACGAAGGGTGAAGGGCACAAACAGTGGGCTTTCGCCGCCGGTCATCCGTCAAACGTCTTCAAAAATGTCAATTCATTGCCACCATTCGCATCCTTACGATAGGTCAGCTCATCACAAAAAGCACGCATCATATGCACACCCATGCCACCAAACGGCCGTTTCTCAAGCGGTAGATTTGTATCCGGTGTGGGTACAATAGTGGGGTCGAAGCCCGGCCCATTATCAATGAGTGTCACCTTGAGTGCACCTTGGCTGCATACCATAATCACCCTGATTGCACCGGGAGCATTCTTATAGCTGTGCCTCACAATATTCGACAGCCCCTCATTCACAGCGACAATCAACTCATCGACAGCCGCAGAGGGATAATCTTGGGCAACGGCCGTTGCACGCAAAAATCCCCTGATCTGGCTGAGATCAGCTAAAGTCACAGCGGGGAAAACAGATTCAGCTATCGTATCCATAACGAATGCGCGTGGATGATACTTGAAAGCAGTCGATCATGTCAATTGACAAAAGACGAAGGGATGCACGAACAAGTTGTCAATAGTGTCATTCCCGCGCAGGCGGGAATCCAAACGT
>CAYGMR010000089.1:0-1402 GCA_964350725.1 uncultured Ardenticatenaceae bacterium
CACTCCTGGCTACTACTTTTGATATTCTCTTTTGCCTGAATAAAAACACGATGTTCATCAGCGAAATTCACAACGATGTCATCAACTTTTTCAGGTGCTTCAACCCGAACATGAGTTACACGTTCATTATCAGGGCGTTGTGAAGCGTCTAGCAATCTCCCCAAATATAAAGCTGCTACCGAGTTTTGATAAAGGATTCCTGATTGTGTTGTTGGTCCACCTGCTTCGGGCATTTCAATTTTTGCTCCACATCATTGTTGCTGAAACCTACATATTTTAGCACAAATGAGCCATGAAAACAGGAAGGATCATTAAGATTTAGACCAAATTGAGTTTTACACCAAGTCTGTGTGATCATCTTGCATATGACGGATATTATCGCACTTGAACCCTCAATAATTTCCAATTGCTACTCCACCAGACGAGTACTAAAAAAGCCAGTGTTACCAATGTGTAATACATACGGCCGTTGACCTTTGGGATGCACGAGAAACGGCCGTTAATCTAGACCAGATTCACGCTTACGTTAGTTGACATTGCAACTTCTTGTTTTTGTCGCTACGCTTCAACCACTAGTCGAATAACGTCGCCCACAGCGATGGAGCCGGGAACTTCGGTAGAAGCGTGGACGCCCATGCAATTATCGCGGGTTTGCACGACGGTTTTCAGGATAGAGGGATCAGAAACGGCCGTTTCCGGGTCTAAATTGACCATCACACAGCGGGCAATCCGTCGATTAAGCCGGATACGTGTTTTCTCGCCAATAATCAATGCACTTCCCACCCATTCTTCTTCTGCAAATGGTTTGCCATTTTGTGTTTCGATGAGCATGTTTTGTCGGAAACGACGTGCGTCCGCACCAACGGCATTTGCCGACGCCATGCTCATGATTGAGAGCGGCAGGCTGTCAAATGCGCCACGCCCAATGTTGATCAACTGCACGTCGCCGCCGTATGCTTCGGTTAATTCTGCCAGCAGATCGGGGGATGTGACGGGGAGCAAACGGCCGTTTGGCGTTGTTACCATCAGTGGGGAATTTACAACATCTGCGGGGTCGGTAAAATGAGGCGTATAGCGCAGCATATCGGCCACCTGCCTACCCGTTAGCCAAGGAAACGATGAGTGGATATCGCCGCGCACAAAGGCGTAGCGTCGATCACCATCCAACCCATGCCAATAGACATTCGATTTTTCTAACGACTCTCCCTGCATTGATTTTACGGGATAACGATATAATGCCTTTACGATGCCTACTTCTACAATATGTTGATCCATGGTGTACTCCTAAAAAAACGGAGATTGAAACAGTTCAATCTCCGCTCTCGACTATCATTTTCAATAACCAACCGATTCTGAACTAAAACATCTGTTGCGGTGAGCGTACATGACAATAAATTTTTTT
>CAYGMR010000089.1:1412-6100 GCA_964350725.1 uncultured Ardenticatenaceae bacterium
TACTTCTACAATATATTGCACCATAGTGTGCTCCTAAAAAATGGAGATTGAATTGTTTCAATCTTCGCTCTCGACTATTTTTTCAATAATTAACTGATTCTGAACTAAAACATCTGTTGCGGTGAGCGTACATGACAATAAATTTTTTTGCAACTGGGCGTCGATTCACGTGCTGCCACGATTGTGATAGCTGCGCAAAATGAGTGATCGTCTGGCTAGATAAGGAAATTGGTTGCAAACGGCCGTTTCCCGCTCCTAACCAACTCTACATAAATTATCCGCGCAACATTCGGGTCGAAAAAGCAGCGCATCCGGCCTATACTTACCTGATGAACAAACGCAACATAGTTTATTTGCTCATCTTGGCCGCCTTATGGGGGCCTTCTTTTCTTTTTATGAAGGTCGCAGTGGTCGATATTCCGCCATTGACCATCGTGTTAGGTCGTGTGGGCATCGGTGCTCTGTTAGCGCTGGTTGCGCTGCGCCAGCGTGGCGGACATTTACCACGTTCGCGCACGGTTTGGCTGCATCTCGCCTTTCTGGGATTCATGCAAAATGCCCTGCCGTTTTTGTTGTTTGCCTGGGGTGAACAGTATATCGAAAGTGCATTGGCTTCCATATTGAACGGTACCACACCGATATTCACCATTTTGTTGGCTCATTTTTTGGTGGAAGCAGATCGGTTGACTGGTCCTAAAATCATAGGTGTTTTGCTCGGTTTTGCGGGTCTGGCTTTGTTGATTGCGCCTGCATTGGTTGGCGGTGTGCAAGCCACGACTTGGGGCATGTTGGCGTTGGTGGCTGCCTCAATCTGTTATGCGATTGCGATTGTTTATGCACGCAATCATGCGCGTGGGTTGCCGCCTCTGGTGGGTCCCGCGGGGCAGTTGTTGATGGCAACCATCTATATGCTGCCGTTGGTTGTGCTGATTGACAAGCCGTGGACATTGGCCGCACCTACCACACTATCACTGCTTTCCGTTGTGGCATTGGGTGTGTTTGGCACAGGGTTGGCCTTTATCATCTATTATCGGTTTATGGAAACGGCCGAACCCAGCATTGTCTCGATGGTCACATATGTTGTGCCTGTGTTTGGCGTGATTTTGGGTGTGTTGGTGTTGAATGAGCAGTTGACCTGGAACGCCTTGGCTGGCTTTGGTTTGATTTTGTTGGGCGTGATGATCGTCAATGGTTTATTTACAAATCCGGCCGCTGCTGCCAGGCAAATCAATATCTAGAATTTGTATTATGATCTCTGGACATCAACGGCAGTTTCTTGTCGCGTATAATAATTTATTTTGCCATCAGAGTTGGTGCAGCCACATCGAATACACTTTGGGCAAATTTTTGCAGACGTTTTGTCGCATTTTCGTCATCGATGAGTGCGGCGTAGGGCAACACTGCGCCTTGCCAGCCTTCTGTGTGCCACTGTGCGCCGTCGGGAAGACTGGATTCCAATAAATCGGTTTCAAACGGCCATGGATTAGAGTAAAAATAAGCGTCGCCGCCTGGATAAAAGCCTAAATTGAGTTGCGAAGGAAATTCTTGCAATTCGCCATTTTCCACATGTGATTCTACCCGCGTGCCAAACCATTCAAAAGAGAGGTCAAAGCCGTGGGGCCACAGTTGGATGGGCCCTAATTGACCTTGCAGTGTTGCGCGATGGGCGCTAAAAACCTGATGGGCATGGGTGAGGGCTGTGAAAAAGTTGGCGGCTTGTTCGGGATCATAGATGCGTGGTTTGTCGTTTTCAAATTTTGCCCGTGCATATTCGCCTGATAATCCTAGTTGGGCAACGGCCGTTAATACCTGATCCCCAAATTCTGTCCCCGTCAACCCTGCTTGCATACTAATTGTAAACGTGCCCCCATAACTAGTTTGCAGCCGCACGAGATGCTGTGTTAAATCCATTTCCAGCCAGCCTGTTTCGCCATTGGGTAAATCGAAAACGGCCGTTTTTAATCCAGTTGCTGTGACGCGCAAACTCACATGCCACCATTTATCGTGCGGCGTGGCATGTGTACGCGGCACAACGCCGATTGCGTTGGCATATAAGTGCAATGTTTTTCGGGTCGGTTCAAAGCCTTCAAGTGAGGGGAAAAGTGACATATTACCTCCAAAGTCATTCTGATATGATGCTTATCTTAGGCAACGCTTGTAATTAACTGAGCGATTTGCATTAAACGTTGCTTTGCGGAAACGTCTTTTAATCTGGAGTCTGGCGAATTTCAGATTTGTCAAGTTTCTACCACGAGTGGATTGTAAACAAATTTGTCAAAAAACTTGACAAATCTCTCTGGTAGAACAAAAAAACGCCAGAGCCCTGTTTTTAGCACTAATTTATCTGTGGACGTTTCCTTAGTATAAAAGAAGCTCTTGCGGATTTCAAATACAAAAAAACTGCTCACAGCTTAAAAAATTTGCTGGGAGCAGTTTTCTTTTTGTTAGTCTGAAAATAAAATTGACGATTTGAATTTTACTAAAATGAAGCCGCTAAAATATCCCTCTTCAGAAAATTATAATTACATCAAGCCTCACAAACCTAACAGCCAGTTGACAAGCCAGGCGACGACGGCAATGGCGATTGCGGCGATGATCGCGCCACCGAAACCATTTACCTTCAGGCCTGGCACAAATTTGTCGGCAATGAGAAGAACAACAGCCGCGACAATCAATAATACGATTGTGCCAATAATACCCCCCCCCATAGAAAGACCCAACACACTAACGAGCAGCCAGTCTACAATGGCCGCAACAATTGCAATCACGATGGCGGCAATAATTGCACCACCAAAGCCGCTTACCTCAAGTCCGAGACCCAACTTGCCAACAATGAAAATCACCAATGCTGAAATCAGCAATGCAATAATAAGTCCAAAAATATCCATAACCAGTTCCTCCTTGCTTAAAAAACCTTATAAAATATGTAGGGAAAACGGGAGATTGTTTTCTTCCTGATTCAAAGTATTTTCCCATTTTCACCTAAACTAAATCGTCATATTATTTCAGAAACTTAAACCCTGAGAACGTGTAGGAGTTACGGCCGTTGCTCTTGTATGTGTCTTTTAGCCTACATGTTACTAAACAATTACCCGGCGGTAGAAATGTTTTCAATGATGATCGGGTAGACAAGTCCAGGATTACCATCTTCACGGGTGGGCGAAATCAAATCATGTGGCAAACCAAACTTCTTTTCAAATTGATAGGTACTGAGGTAATCTTCATCATGCTCGCGCCATAAATCTACCAATTGAGCGGTAACGCCGTTATTTACAGATGAATCATTGGCATTGGTGATCACCACAATCGAATTGACATCCGGTTTATTGCTGCGGGCCGCTTGTTGGGCTGCGAAACCAAGACGCATGTATTCGGCTAAGGCATGCAGTGGGTAACGCGGGTAAGCATAGGGGGCGGTATAAGGATTGTCGGCCTTGGTTTGGGGATCCCACCACATCCAGATATTGGGGATATCGTCGGCAATACGGGCAAGCGGTCGGTTTAAGATGGTGGGGATGAAGCCGATGCCCAGGAAAGGCGCAACCATAACAGCGTGTTCAACATCTTCATGCTCTTGAGCGATCCAGGCTGTGATTGTGCCACCGCCTGAAAGCCCACCGACAGTGACTTCGTCGCCGAGACCACGGGCTATATCAATCGACTCACTGGCGAATGCGGCTAATTCCTCAGCCGATGTTTCTAGCAGCGCCTCGGACAATTGGTCAGTGTGGCCATGATGTGGCATTCTGGGAATATAGACGTTGTAGCCTAGATCATAGAACTGTTCGCCAAGTTCACGGAACTGTTCTGGACAGCTTGTGAAACCATGGAAGAACACAACAACTTTGTCTGTCTTTTCGCCATGTGTCAACGTATTGGGCAAACAAACCGGATTGATTTCACCAGTGGCTTCATCTGCGGCACGGTGAGCGTCGACACGGGCAACTGCTTCGGCATGACTGCTGGCTGGATTGGGGACAGAGGTGTCATTGACGTTCACTGGCAAGAACGCCATTAAAGCAAAAAGAATCAATAAACTGCCTGCTATTGCTAACAACGTTGTCCAAATTGGGTGTCGCCGAAACCATGATCGCGATTTTTTGTCTTCTGATGGCTGTGAGATGGTCATTTAATTATTTTCCTCAATAATTGTTGGTAAGGTAAACCGCTGTAGTACACCGTCACTAAAGTTATTAGAAGTTCAACTGATGGGCGTTTACTCAAACTATTTTTTGTGAATCACCTATTCGCGTGCCATTAAATGGCGCAGCCGCCACCAGGCAAATAAAAACAAAACGAATCCTAAACTTAATAGCCCTACCATGAACAAGGGTTCTGGTGATTGACCGCGCAGCATCACATCTTGCAACAGCTTAGTTCCATAAGTGGCGGGCAGCAGCCAGGAAACAATATGTACTGTATCTACCAGCCGATGTAAGGCGATGAAGAAGCCGCTAAAAAAGATGCTGGCTAGTAGAACAATCATGGAAAACTGTACTGCTTGACTATCTGTTTGGGAAATGACTGAGATTGCAAAGCCGAGACTAAGGGATGTAAATAGCAGCGCCGCCACGACAGCTACATAACTTAGCCACGTGCCTAACATGGGCGTTTTTAAGCCGAATATTATCAGGGCGGTTAAGATGGCGGCAAGTACGGCCGTTAACAACAAAAAACTCGCCATCTTG
>CAYGMR010000089.1:6110-14733 GCA_964350725.1 uncultured Ardenticatenaceae bacterium
AGTGGGGCGGCACGAAATAGTTCAATCGTGCCGCTGTTGCGTTCGCGCACAATTGAGAGCGCCGCCAAGGTTACAGCCATATGTTGTAACAGGAGCGCAATCACCCCAGGTACATAAAAATCGATTGGCCCGAGCGCCACTTGTGTAAATGAAACCGTCTTTCCAACAAAGGGCGAGACGAGTACACGGCCGTTCATCCCTTGAAACTTGGCGAAAAAATCCTGAATCGCTGACAATTCACGCTCGATCTCCTCTACCCTCGTGATCTCTTGTGTGAAATCTGTTTGCGTTTCATCAAGCAGCCCCAAGACATCTAACTGCTGTTCAATTCTGTCCAAACGATCCTCTAACAACGATGTTGATTGTGGCTGTTCGTTAGAAAGTGATTGTGCTCCCTCAAACAAGGAGAGGCTAGAAGCGATAGCCAGATTTAACGCTTGCAAATCAACAATCAAATTATCTGTATCCCTCAAAACATTTGCGTTGTTGCCGGCCTCCATATCAGCTTGCAAAGCAGCAGCATCACTCTGGGCAGTCGCTACTTTTTCCTTGACCGACACGGAGCGATCCTGTGCTTTTTCCACTGCCCTGACAAGAATTTGCCGGTTGATTTCTTGCACATAGAGGCGTTCCAATGTGTTGACAAACAACACTTCCAGCGGATCGATTTCGTGATGATACATCTCAAATTGGGCCTGTTGACTTTCTAATATTTCACTGTAGGGGTCGGTAGGTGTCACTAACACCAAATCTATTTCCTGTCGTTCTAGTTGGCTCAAAGCTTCATCTTCAGTAGGAACCTCCCCTACAATGTCCAACGCACCGCGTAAACTATTTAAGATTTCGTCGATCTCTTCTTTGATATGACTGTCATCTGGTACCACAACAATGGTTCGCAGCAGACGCGGTGTATCCTGATAACCAATGCCAAAAAGCAGCAAAATCAAGAATGGCCCTAAAACCAAAATAGCCACCAAACGCGGCTGCCGCAAAATTGCGGCGATCTCTTTGCGTACAAAAGCTGAAATACGAATTAATGTTTCTTGAAAACTGCTCATGCTGTCACCCCCTCTGCTGCGGCTTCATCTTCCATGATTTTGACAAAAATATCATCGAAGGGGGGCACGAATTCATTGATGGAATCGATGGAGACGTTGTTGTTTTCGCACCAATGCAGCAGTTGTGGGATGGCTGTGCTGGCCTCCTCGACCAATACCTGCACAGATTGAACATCGAGTAGTTTGGGTTGTTCTTTGACACCGGGTTGCGCAGCGATACCCGCCAATGTTTCGCCACTTATGGGGGCGACCATGTGAATTTTTATAATTTCGCCTCCTAAAGCGCGCCGGCGCAGCTCGTCAGGCGTTTCGACCATGAGCAAACGCCCCTGACGCATCACGCCCACGTAATCGCAGTAGGCGGCTTCGCCAACATATTGGGTGGTCACAAAAAGGGTATGACCTTGTTCTTTTAACAGGCGAAAATGATCCCAAAACTTGCGGCGCAAAACGGGGTCTATGCCTGCGGTTGGTTCATCTAAAAAGATGAGTTCCGGATTATGTATAAGTGTGGCAGCAAGGCTTAAGCGGCGCTGCATACCGCCCGATATTTTGCGGGCTTCTTTTTTTTCATGGCCGGTTAGCTCGACCAATTCTAACAGTTTGGCAAAACGCTCTTTACGATGTTTGTATGGATAGCCATAGATGGAGGCGGCAAAATTGAGGTTTTCCCAAATGGTTAATTCTGGATAAAGGACAAACAACTGGGTCATATAACCAATGCGCTGTAGATCCGTACGCTTAAAGTTGCCAGGTTCGTGCCCAAACACCTTCACTGTACCCTCGGTTGGTTCATAATTGCCAACCATCAGGCGCACGGTTGTGGTTTTTCCGCAGCCGCTGGGGCCGATGAAGCCAATGATGGCGCCTTTAGGTACATCGAGGGTAATATCGGAAACGGCCGTTGCGTCGCCAAATTGTTTGGTTACATGTTGAATTTGTACTAGTGGCGCGTTGATTTTATCGCGTTTAGTTTCTGTCATAAGAACTCCATCATTGTGTGTTGTTGGCACCATCTATGTACCAGGCCCGGTAGGTCAAAAGTAAAAAAAGCAAAGCAAACGTCGCCAATATAGAGGCCAGGGCAGTGAATTGGTCTAAATAAAAGGTGAGTAGATTAACGGCCGTTATCGACAACAAAGTCGCAAAAATGGCAATATTTAGCGCGACATTTTGTCTACCTTGCCAAATGCGTAATAAAGCCAATCCATAAAGTAGTCCGACGGCCGTTTGTAAGAGCATGCGCACGGCCAGCCAAACGGGGTCCTGTGTACTTAAGGTTTCTGCTTCGGCCAATAAAATTTGCCAAATTTCCATCCCTGATATTTGTGGTGCGAACAAAAGAACCAACAGAATGACAACAGTAAAAATCGCTGTCAGACTTAACAGTGCGGTGATGATAATAATGAGGCGGCGATGGTTTTTGTGCCCTACTTTGGCACCCAATGCCTCGAGACGCTGATTAAGCCGTGTCCAAACGCCTGGTTTGTAGGGAATGAGGGGGATGAGATCTTGTTGTAGGTAAGCGGTCAGTTGCTCGGCTAGTAACTGGATATGAGGTTCATTAGCGTTACGGCCGTTTGCCAAATCAGCCAATAAGCGCTCTCGTTCGCGGGGGTCTAAATTATTATCCAGCAGTTCACGCAAGCCTAATATCGCCTGGTACATGCTGTTACGTGGACGTGCTTGCTGTGAACGCCGTACCAACAAAAACAGCAACAGAAAAAGCAGGAAAAGCGAATAAATTAGGGGCGCGGCGGGCGGGAAGAAGTAATCATTCTTCTGGGTGATGAATTTACCCACTTCGTCAATGAAAAGCCCCACACCAATGCCACTGAGTACGGCGGACAAGGTAAATGCCCAGCGGTTTGCGAATATCAGTGGCACCAGCACGGCAACAAATAGCAATAAGCCACCCCAAATCGCATGGGCAATGTGCAAGACAGAGTTGCCCACTTGCGGATAGCCGGCCAATTGCAAAAAGACGCGCGTCACAATCACTGTCATAGCAAAGGTGGTCAGGGAGATGAGTAGATAGGTTTCGGCAAACGGCCGTTTAACAGGTCTGCGTGTTGTATCAGGTTGAGTCATAAATTCACTGTCGAAATATTGATTTTATGCAGCGTAAAAGGACAACGGCCGTTGTCCTTTTGCGCCACATCACCATGTTCAAACTCATTTGTTATGCCCAAGTCAGGATGAGCTGTTTTGAGTTGGCAGCTGCGGAATCAGCCACGAAAGGAATGTATCTTGACTGCGCGTTTGCAATGTAAATTCGCCTGGCCCAGATAATTCCACGACCAATCCTTCCCCACTAAAAAGGGTGCTTTTCCAACCGCTTACCTTTCTCACATCAAAATGCATATGTTCTTCAAAGGTCACCAAATGACCTGTATCGACCACATAACTTTGACCTGCTTCCAATGTCATGGGATGGATGGCGCCATAACTTGAAAATACAAGCGTGCCATGTCCGCTCAAACGCAACATGATCAAACCTTTGCTGCCGAAGAATCCTTTGGCACCCGACCATTTTGTTTCTACTTTTATCCCTGCAGATGAAGCCAGATAAGAGCCAGATTGCACCATCAGTGTTTCACCGTGCATTTCGATAACCGAAATATCACCGGGTAGCGGTGGGGCCAGGGCAACTGAATCCCCTTGTTTCTTAGCTGTGTAAGTGTTCATGAAAAAGCTTTCACCGCCAAACACGGAGCGCCCTAACGATTTCATAAAGCCGCCTTTGGCTTCGGTTTTCATTTCCATATCGGGAGACATCCCGACCATGGCACCGCCTTCAACTTGAATATTTTCTTTAGCGTCCAATGTGACGATGGCGAATGCGAATGCGGGACGATAGCGTACTTCTACTTGCATTTTGTTCTCCTTGTAAATTCTTTGATTCGCGATTTAAAAAATCGCGCTACAGTTGCCGTTTGTTTTGTTCATTAACGGCCGTCTAACTTCCGTTTAACGGTATCAATTAACCTGTGTTTTTCTTGATCGGGCAGACGACGATTATCGCGGTAGCCTGGTAATTCAATCACTTGTATTTCTTCGGCAACCGCTAACATTTTATGGGCGCGGGGCAGATAACGTCCGGTTACCAAAAACTTAAGGATATTTTCGCCCAGATAATGGGCATTGCCGGCTGTATCTAATTGATCAATGCCTGCTTTTTTGATGCCTGTTTTGGCTTCTACGATGCCGATACGATTGCCACGCCGCACGATAAGGTCAATCTCAATTTGTTCAGCGACACCTGCCGGACGGACACCGGCCAATATTTCATCCACATGGGGAACCAGGGTGTGATAAATGGTTTCCTCGAAGCGGCCCCCAATATCCACATTCCCTTGAGAATCTTTAGCGGCACCACCTACAACATAACCGGGCAAATAGGCACTTAAATAATCGCCAATGTCGATCAGGTTTTCAGGTAAGTGAATATCATCTTGGACTGTTAGATGTTCATCTTCAAACAGATAGCTGCGCAGTTGGTAACGGCCGTAGATCAATTCAACATCAATCAAAAGCGATCCAAAATCCTTAGCCAATTTTGCTAGTCCGAAAGCCTCCATCTTGGTTCCATCAGAAATATCGAAGACAATATCCTTGCCACCCCATCCCAATTTGCGCATTTTTTTACTGACAGATTTGTAAACAGCAAATGGATCATGTGGATCATGCACTTCAGTCTTGTGAATTTGTAGCTGGTTTTGCAACATATTTTGCAAATGACGGCTCGTATCATGGGTTTGGGGTGTACCCACAAATAACACCTCATTCGGTTGCAAATATCGCAGCGGCAATAAATTTAATATCGGTTGGGGGCCTAATAATTCAACTAGTTTCATTTTTCTTCCTGTTCACTTCATCGGCAAACTGATTTTGCTAATTGATGCCTGTAGGACATTGTTGCTAATGATCCGTGACATCCAGCTTCATACTCAAAAGATTTGCTTCCAGACGGCTAAATGAAACTACCATAAAGGCATCCAATAGTGCAAGGAAAACGACATACAGAAGCAGAATCAAGATAACAGCAGTCGCGGTTATTGGTCAGAATCCGCAAACAACCAACCGGAAACGATGACGGGATCACTGTCCGCGATCAACTTCTGTAGATGCTGTTGCAAGTCGGCCGGCACATCCGTGCGTGGGTCTTCGGCGTAAATCAACGGTGCATGTTTAGTGCCCACGGACTTCTGGCCGTTGAATGGATTCACAGCAACTTCACTCTCATGTTTGGCAGCAATATTCTCCCGCCGCTGCCAGACTTTCTGTGAACGGTCAAACACTAACTGTTGGGTTGACCCAGAAGCCTTCACTAATTCATAAATATGCGTCACCTTGTTACGCTTGAGCATTAAAGCGGTTGCCAACTGCCGTCGTTCATCACGGTTTAAGGCCGAAACACCATCAGCCAAAAGCTGCCGACGCAGCCTGGGATTACCAATTTCATTCATGATCTGCACTAGAACTTCATCCAATGAGCCGTCATCCCCTGCATTAGTATCCTCCTCGATAAACAGGGGGTGACCAACTAGAATGGAGAGCAGGCGGTAACAATCGTTATTCCAGCTGCGCCAGGCTCGTATCGCCCGGCCGCGTAACTGCTGCCAGGCTGTCACACTGCGTGTCGCCGTGGCATCGATCAGTAGATTGGGGCGGATCACATTCCAGCCAGTGCGCGCCCAATCAGAGACGATAACAATATTCAAGGGTAGGGAGGGGGCATCGACGATGCGGGCCGTGAGGTCATACATCAACTGCTTGCGTCGGGCAGCGCCGGGCATGGTCACTACGAAAAATTTCTGCTGTGTGCCGCTAACTTGCTCCACGGCGGACACGTGTGCCTCGCGGAAATGTACCGCCAGCAACCCATAGTCGAATATGGTCTGTATCATCAGTTTGAGATGAACGTTACGGCGATCCAGGCGTGCCAGTAGCCGCTCACCGCTGAGGCCAAGATGCATGCGTTTTACGCTGCGGCGCAGTGGACGAAGGATCATTTTGTTAAACAATCCCGGTCGGGCGGCATGCATTTTTTCCAGATGGGGTTTGAAATTTGCCAGCAGATCATCGAATGTCTGCTGTAGATCAAGGATGGTGGCCTGCGGCAGGTCAAGTCCGGAAATAAGCAGGTTAAACATTGCCTGGCCGCTCTCCTTCGCTATCAATTCTTCCAGAATGAAATCCGCAATATGCAGGGTGATCGGGTCAGCGTCATCCCAAGTCAGGTACATTTCGTTTGACAAGACCGCCATCACTTTCAGGTTTTCATCCCCTAACATTTCGCTGAATAAGCCAGCCACGCCTTGATAGCCGGGCATAGCCGAACCCTGCCGCCAAGGGATGTGACGCCCCTTATCAAAGATGATGGTGCCACTGATGTCCCTGGTTTCTCGCTCTGCAGTGATAATCGCCTGAATAGTTTTGACACGTCCTTCACCAGTGCGCAGATACCAATCATTCACGCCATGATAAAGACCGGCAATGGTGGTAGCCAAGATATCCTTAGCTTTCTCTGGTCGCACGCCAGCCGCTATGCTGGTCAGAGGCAGGGCCAGCAGTTTTTTGGCGTCTAAATCGGTCGTGAAGCCGGGCGCATTTAGTCGGGCCATGGTTTTAGGCAGGTAAACCAACGTCGCCATCTCGGCTTTTAAGGCCATCAACTCGCTTACCAGCTCTTTGAATAGGGATTGTTCCGCGCCCGCTTGCCTGACCAGCTCTTGATCGCTCCAGCCGAAGTTGGCTTGTAGGATGGTGACCAAATGGGTTTCTGTCATCATAATCCTGTCGACTGGCCCCTGTTCCCAATCATGAAACCGTTTTTCGATGGCCAACTGCCAATCAGAACGGCCACGATACATGCCCAAAATATGATGACCGATCGTTTTGCGTTGTGCCAAGGGAATCTGGGCAAACCATTGGCGTAGCTGTGCTGGATCTAGCAGCTCAAAATAACGCCGTAATAAATCCTTGTACGCTTCGAGTAGTTCCCGAATGCGGCGTTCGCGTGCGGAGAAGGCGAAAGGGGCCCCCATCTCGGCGAAGGGGGCTACGAAACCGGCGGCCACCAAATCTTCGATGGGCACGTTATAGGAGAGCGTCAGCCCTAGCTCTGCAAAACGACTGCGATATGCTGCGGCCGTGCCAGTGAAGCCAATCAGGCTGCGTAGGCTGGTATCTTGCTGCCAGGTGGCCAGCAGCCGGGTCACCTGGGCGGCGACACTATGTCTGTCTTCAACGACCTTGTGTACTTCATCGAGAATGATGTGCTGTACGTTTGTTTGTTGCAGGAATCGTTCGACCGATTGGATGTCAAATCCGCCTTTGCCTTTAGGTGAGCCTAGCTGGGAAACGGCCGTGTACGTAATCAGCAATATGGCCGGACGCTCACCCGTTAACTGTTGGTAGCGGGACAGTTCTGCTGGCGTGCCAGAAAAGATTATTTCCGGTGGCAGTTGCAAACCAATCGGATTGTAACAAAGCTCATCGATCCACTGCTGTTGATAATTACTGGTAGGAACCAGTATCAGGATCGCCTGACCCATCTCCAGCGTGCGCAGCCAATCTTGAATACACATCATGCCGATCAATGTTTTGCCGCTGCCGGTCGGTGCTTCGATAATTTGGCAGTGATAATCACCACGGCGGAAGGCATTAAACGCTGCGCGTTGGTAGGGACGAGGCAAATGTGAGTGGAGCAGATCATTCGCACGCCAAACGGCCGTTTCCGTCATGCTGGTATCCAGCAGCATGTGAATAATGTGCAGAAAAAGCTCAATTGTGTGCGGATCGATCAAGCCAGTCAATTGGGGAAAGGTTTGTTTGAAAATTGCTGTCTGTTCGTCAACAGTCCGCAAAGAGTCAAACCCGGCGCGGGCAAATTGGGCGAAGAACGTCCTCCCAATCAAGGCGCGCAAGCTGGCAACATTCTTGTCGAGTTCGGCGTAGGGATGGTCTGTTCGCACGTAGCCGTTCTTTCTGGTTTCAACATGCTGTGCTTGCACTAATGTCCGCAAAAGATGGCTTATTTGTTCCTCGGGAATGTGTCCCCATAAATTCAGGTAATTGGCGCGTTCATGAACGGCCGTCAACGTCAAAGCTGGGGGTGTTTCAGCTAGCGTGCGCATGATCAAATCGCGCACAAACTCATCCCGGCTGTGTTCGCTCAAGACGACCGGCAGGGGGATGTGATGGGGGGCGGCTCGATGCATCGTCATCATGGCCACATGTAGTGCCGTCAAATTGTGCAATGCTACCTGTACCAGGAATTCATCCTGTTTATGTAAACTGTTGTTTAAGACATGGAGGGTACGGCCGTGATAGTTAGCCATCGTATAAAAATTAGAACGCTGACGATCGACATGGCCAGCCTCAGCCGCTGCCTGAAAGTGACTCAACCTTTGCTGTATAAAACCTTCCGCCTGCCAGTAACCTTTGTGGGGTTTGATCTGACCACTCATTAACTAGAACCTCCGTCTCTGGTTGACGCGCCTAGGCCATCCCGGATCAAATTCACACGAATGCGTTCTAACAGTCCCTGAGGGCTGAAT
>CAYGMR010000090.1:0-286 GCA_964350725.1 uncultured Ardenticatenaceae bacterium
GTTGGCTGCGAGTTCGTATTCAGTTTCGGCCATTGCCCCTGCCGATTCACTGCTGGTTACTGTACACGCACTTGCTGTTAAACCGATTAACAGCAGCACCAATAATAAACTGCTTGTCTGTCTAATTTGATTTGTAACTGATTTCATCTTATTGTCATCTCCTTTAAAATTATAGTTTCAATTAAAACGCCACATCCGAGATAAAAGTTCCCATCTAAAAAGTCCCGGCAGACAAATCCAACCACCACTTCTCAGCAGTGCTCAGCGCAAGAACAAACAAATCATG
>CAYGMR010000090.1:384-3728 GCA_964350725.1 uncultured Ardenticatenaceae bacterium
CGGGCGACCATTCAATTTGCAGAGTATCACTGCCCAAGGGGGCTTGCGCCAACAGGTGATTGGACTGCCAATGACGCAGTTCCACACCACGTGCCAGCGCCGGACCTGTCATGTTTGCCTGCGCATAAAAGCCGCCCGTTGGCGCAAAGGCTAAACCGCCATTGTCGTTGGCCTGACCCACTATCGATTCACCTGTGCGCACATGCCACTGCGTCAGCCGCGTGTCATACTGCTCCTCAGCAGTCAACAGTAAGTCATCCGCTTCCCAGGCAGATAATTGGTAGCCGGGGAATTCCAAAATCAGTTCTTCGGCTTGCAAATCGTAGACAAAAATCGTGAACTGCCCGGCTTCAGCACGCGGCAAATTCTCCAGGGCGATGCGTGACCCGCTGGGATTAAACAGGGCGATGGGGCGCGTGCTAACAGTATAGGCACTGCGTACATTTTCGGCGCGGAATGCTTCGCGATAAGAACCGTCCGCGGCCGTCTTTTGCCACAAAATCATCGTCCCTGGTTTTTCCTCGCCGCTGGTAACGCCGCTGGCGGCCAGCAAAGCGCTGCCGGTCGGTGACCAGATGATTTTGGTGATGGACTGATCGGTAGGATAACCGTTGAGTACGGCCGTTGCCACCCCTGTTTCCACATCCACAATCACGACTTCACTGCCGGAACCATAAGCCAGAGAACGGCCGTCGGGTGCAAAGGCCACGCCTGCCCCGCGCGCCGTCACATCAGCGAAGGTGTGCTTGACTGTGTTGTTGTCCAAATCGTAGATGATCATCTCATTTGTGTCGCGGTCGGTTAGCGCCACAAGACGTGAGTCAAAACTAAACGCAGGGGCTTCATAAATAATGTCAAATATCGCTTGCGGTTGGGCGCTAGCCACATCCCAAATGATAAATTGATTGTCGTTAGGCGCGGCGATTTTACGGCCGTCTGGTGACCAGACAAATTGATAACCGACTACATAAACGGGCAATTGTCCCAGCACCTCCTCATCCCCGGGGCCATCTGTAAAAGACCAACCGGTGAGCGTGCCATCTGTGTACAAACTCAGAATGGTCTCCCCGGCAAAGCTGCTAACCAGGCGGTGGTTGGGTTTGAATAGATCCATTTGCCCTACCTGCCGATCTGTTTCCGCCTGCCATGCTTGCAGTGGATAGCTGTCGCCATAAAAGCCAAAGCCGCCTTTGCTGGCCAGCCAGCGCCCATCAGGACTGTAAAAGAGGGGCTGTCCCGCTTTAGAAGGCTGGAAACTAAGTGCATCTCCGGGAATGCTTTGAATGACGGTTTGATTGGCAAATTCAATCGTGTCTATGGTGTTGCTGGGGCTGGATAGGGTGAGGAAACGGCCGTCTAGTGACCAGGCGGCGGCATAGGCTGAATAACAGCCATTCGGGTGCTGAAAACTAAACAGCTCTTCACCTGTTTGTACGTCTAAAATATGCGCACAGGTCTCCATCAAGGAAGAAAGCGTGATCGTCAGGCCATCCGGTGACCAAATCAGGTAAGGTTCGGTGTATTCGTTGCCCAGCGAATCGGGCACCTCGCCGACAGCCCCGCTGGCGGTATCCAGCAAATAGATAGGATCGGCACGGTTGGGGCCGATGAATTGGGCGGCGATTTGGCTGCCGTCGGGTGCGTAGGCAACGTCGCCCCAGTATGCATTGGCGCTGGCGACGGGATAGGTTGAATAACGGCCGTCTCCCAACACAAATTCGACCACACTGCCATCGGCCAAAGCTGCCGCTGCCGCCTGCCCATCAGACCGCATATCGATGGCTACGGGTGCAGCAGGTAGGGGCTGAAACCATTGTTCAGCGGTGGGAGCAACGGCCGTAAACGAGACACCATTGGCCCAAGCCACAGCCACACCGGTGCCATCCGGCGTAAAAACAGCATCCACAATCTGTCCCCGCCCTAACGCTTGCGGCTGGCCCAAATTAATCGACGGTGTGGTTGTTGTTGGTGGCGGTGTGTTTTGGTCAGCCGGATATTCATCTGGCAATAGGGGCATAAAATGCAGTGTCTCGCCATCGGCTGTGGTAATCTCTAACTGCTCAGCGGACAATGTGTAATGAAGCGCTTGCCACAATGCTTGTGTGTAAGCTGTCTCTTGCGCCATTACCCCTTGCGGCGTGCTGCAATCGGCCGCCTCGCTGGCGATTTCAGGTATGCTGAGGATGCTGTCGGCAGTGGCGGTGTAGGGGCCGCCGTAATTATTGCAGCCAGCATAACCACCCGCAGAGCCAGCGTTAAACAGGAGGGTGATGCGGCTGTTGGGGATGAGAGAACGGCCGTTGATCGCCACCAATTCCCACTCAGTACCATCCAGTTGAGCGGGAGACATCTGTATGATAGGCTCTGTCACCTCAACAGGCGTGCTTGTCCGTGTCGCAGTTTCCAACACAGGGGCACAGCCGACAAGCAGCAGGCTGATCAGGAGCATGAAGAAGAATCGTTTGACCATTAGCATTTAATCCTTAGAAATGGCGCTTCAATAACTGGTCCCTATAGGTTCGTAGTAACCGCTTTAGCGGTTCGGAAGCCCGCTAAAGCGGTTACTACGAACGGGCATGAAGGCCCCTTTTCATCGGTTGATTATTGCCAGAACAGGCTGAAGGAGTCCATCACCATAGTGTACAATGTTTGCATCTCGTCGTAAGCTGCACCGGCATCCGGATCATCGGGTGTGAAGGTGAGGGTGTAAAAACGGCCGTTATGCAGCAAACAGTAGCCGGCGATCTCATTGGTGTATAGGGTTGAATTGGCCACCGGCTCGGGGCATTCTGGGCCCGCCTGTCACGGCACACCTGCGACTTTGGGGATAAACTGGAACGAAGTGGTAATCATCTCATACAGCGCCTCGGCCTGCGTCCCCACCTCGCCATAATCGTCACCGATACGGGCAACCATGAGATCAATCACGGTGTCGTTGTGGATGGTAAACACACGCCGATTACTATCTTGACCAGGCAGATTGTCCAACATGACAGCCGGTTCACCGCCAAGCATGATCGATTGCGGCTGGGTATCCGGAAAGGCGTAGTCGGCCAGACGCTGACTGGTGAGGTCGTCAAGTGAACGGCCGTTAGCCGCTTCAAAGCTAATCGATGCCAGCGGCGCTTGTGTATTCAACGGGGATTGAACATACAAGCCAAAAGTTTCCTCTGACCCTTGGGAGGCATCATATTCAGCGGGATAGAGAAAGCAAATGCCCTGCGCAGCATCTACGAACTGCAAAGTATCGGGGCCGGCAGGGGGACAATCCGCCACGGCTGCTGCCAGAACATCCGCATCCACTTCTTGATTAGAGGAGACTACTGATAAGTCATCCAGGTCAG
>CAYGMR010000090.1:3738-14680 GCA_964350725.1 uncultured Ardenticatenaceae bacterium
TTAAGGATGCGGCTGTATTCCGGCAAATTTAGGCGAAACTGTTCACCGCTGCCCACATCATACAAACGTCCCTGACCGTTGAGGTTAAAAACCAGTTGGGAATCATGGGTCCAAAACGGGTCTTGCCCGGCTGCATCCACAAGCATTTGGCTGCTGCCATCGACTGCCAACAACCAAATGCCAGACCCTTCAGAACCATTGGCCAACACTTGCAAAGCCAACCAATGACCATTAGGACTCCACACTGGCGATGGCACAAGGCCACCGAAACGTGCTGGGTCCCAGTCAAAGATTTGCACGGCCGTTTCTGTTTCTAAATCAAACAACTGCAGCGCAAAACGGTCACCGGTGGAACTGAGCCAGGCAATTTTGTCGCCAGCTTTTGACCATGCCGGGTTAAACAAAGGCCCTGCCAGCATCTCTTTCTCTGCTGTTAATGGGGTGGGGTCAAAAGTTTGTAAGCCGTTGTCAGGATAGTAGAGACGGCCGTTCATGACATCATCTGGGCCGGTTGTAAATACATCAAAAGCAGCGATACCGTTCTCAACCAACAGCGCCGGACGGTTGGCAGAGAGGTGATTCTCATCGAGAATTTGTAAAGCGTCGCTGTTGGTGTCGAGCATGGAAATATGCCCGTTGTTGGGGCCGTCAGCCTCGTTAGGATCCAACCAAACGCCTACATACAAAGACTCATTATCACCCCACATCAGGAATCCGCCGTTGAGATCAGCGTCACCGGCTAACTGCTGCTGCTCACTGGTAACCACGTCAAGCCACCACAGTTGGCGTTCGTCATCGAGATAGGCAGCATGACGGCCGTCGGGTGCAACTTGCAAATTGGGAATGCTCGCCATCGGCTCATCCAATAGTTGACGAGGTTGTCCGTCAGCCTGGATTTGATAGATGCCGTCATTGGCCACCTGATAGATCAATCCAAGTGGCGCGATAACTGAGTTCAAATTGGCATCGGCAAAACGGCCGTTTGTATACAGAAAAGCGCTCCAGGTATAAACACCATCTTTTTCAACCACAAACAAAATCGCGTCATCACTTGTCGATTGCCCCCAACCGCTGCTATGCAGCGCAGCGACCATATTCGTTTCTGGGCCAAACATCGTCGCTGGGGGTTGGCCGATCAACTGTGTGATTTCGGCATCACTCAGGCTCGTAAACTGCACAGCTAACGGCGCAGGCAGTGCGCCATTTTGGATTTCGGCAATCATTTGCTCAGGCGCATACAAGCGCCATTCGGAACGCCAGCCGCCGACAGCCACCGGATCAGCCATCAATGCCTGCATTTGGGCATAATCCTGGCTGGTAACGGCCGTTTCTAACTGCACAACAAATGCCTCTAAATCATCAGGCTGCGCTTCAGCGACAGCAGGGCCTTCGGTCACTGCCGGCTCTATGGATACAACGGCTGTTGATGCCGGTGCGGTCACTTCAACTTGTTCATTCTGAACGGCCGGCGTACATGCGGCCACTACCAATACAATCAGAAAACACAAATACCATAATTGACGATTTTTCATTTTATTACTCCACAATATAAGCCAGAGTCAGCAAAACCAGTCCCGCCAGGGGGGAACAGTAGATTTTTTATTGAGAGACAGCCTATTACGCATTTTATAGCTCTGATTTATTGATCGTCAGGTAAAATGTGTCCCCTTCCAACCTGTCAATAACAGAAGCTGATACCATTTCACGTTTACGTTCCCAAAGATGTCCCCGCTGAAAAATCAGATGGGTGATTTTAAAACTATCTGGGTCAAGAATCAGCAGTTTGAATTGCCCAAGATGGCCATTTTTGGCTTCAACTTGTACCTGATGGCTGATTATCAGCTCTCCATGAGGGATGTTGTACTTAGTGATAGGCACATACATCCAGGTTTGGCTGCTGCTCGGCAGGTCGATAACGTCATACTCCATAACATTGTCGCCAGATGCTGGGGCTTCAATGAAATGCGTTTCAGAAAAGAGTGGCAGCCTCGCAAATTCATCTACCGAACAATGCAGCCAAATGCCACACTCTGATATTTCACTTACTTGGGATATTGCCACCAGCCGCTCAACCCGATTGACAATACCGGGCAATTTAGCTGGTTTGACAACTAAATGGGTAAGCAACCAACCGGTTGGCCGGATGATGAAATAATGGGTAACCCCACAAAATTCGTTCTGACAATAAACGGCCGTATCCAATCCAATAACCATCATGTCCTTCTCATTCCTCTCAAGCATACCCATCAGTATAAAGAAAAGGGATGATAAAGTTTGTGATACGGCCGTGACAAAGCTGTGATCATTAGCTGCGTCAAAACACATTATAGAACATTTGTTTTGCAATAAAAGATATTGTATAATCAACTAAATTCGAGCAATCTACGAGGTAATTGAAGGTGAAAACAGATCAAACAGTGCCGCAAAATATCGATGAATATATCGCAGGGTTTCCGGATGATGTCCAACTGATTCTTCAAAAGATAAGGGCTACGATAAGAGCTGCCGCTCCTAACGCTGAAGAGACAATCAAGTACCAGATGCCAACCTTCATGCTAAAAGGCAATTTGGTTCATTTTGGTGCTTTCAAAAAACATATCGGCTTTTACCCTGTGCCCTCAGGCATCGAGGCTTTCAAAAAGGAACTATCAGTTTATGCAGGCGGCAAGGGTTCTGTGCAGTTTCCCTTTGACAAACCCATGCCATACGATCTGATCAGCAAAATTGTGCAGTTTAGAGTGCAAGAAAATCTGAAAAACGCAGAAGCAAAAAAGAAGAAAAGGCAAAAGGCAAAAGACAAACATTAAATAGGAGTCCTCATGACAAATATTCATCAATGCGGCTCAAAATGTATAACTTTTGGAAAACAATCCTCTGACAGCAGTTGAGTCTATACGTGGTGCAAGAAAACGTCACATGGCTAAGAAAAAACTTCCCGTTGAGAAAATCTAGACTTTGCTCCAGACTAACCCACAGACTGTTGTCGAGCTAACGGCCGTTGACAAAGAACTGCGCAAAGGTCCGCGGGGTGGCGGTCGTGAACTGGCCGCAATTGTCGAACACATCATCGGGGCAGATACCAGCTACCTGCGAACCTTGGGCGGGCAATTTACTGAGATTGAAGGTGGAGACACTGCGCAACAGCTGGCTCGCTTGCGCCAGGAAATTCTGAGTGGATTGGCTACGGCCGTTGCGGGACAACTGCCGCAAAAAAGGATTACACGGCGGCAAAAGATGGCCGCCGCACTACTTCATCCGCCGCTCAGCCTGGCACGTCATTGACCATATCTGGGAATTTGAGGACCGAATCGGACAAACCAGAGCAGAAAAAGATAAATGATATTACCAAAGAAGCGAGATCCCAGATTCATCACTGTGCGTCGTGGCGGTACGCTTCAAGACGCCGATCATCACCTGCTTGCAGTATGGGCGGCTGCTTGTGCACAACATGTTTTGCACTTATTCGAGGAAATGCAACCCAATGATGAACGGCCACGTCGAGCCATCGAATTGGTGCGCGCCTGGACGCGAGGTGAGATTACGATGTCACAATCGCGCACAGCCGCTGGGCACGCCAACGCTGCGGCTAGAGAACTAAGTGGAGCCGCTCGATACGCTGCATATGCTGCTGGCCAAGCGGCAGCAGTTGCCCACGTAGCCGCACATGAGCTAGGTGCTGCGGCCTATGCGATTAAAGCGGCTCGCGAGGCGGCGCTCGTTGGTCAAGATAAAGAAGCTGGTCGCCTTGAGTGCGAATGGCAGCGTGCCCAACTTCCGAACGAAATCCGGGATCTCGTACTTGATGACCAAAAGTTGCGCAACGCTATCTGCTGGTTTGTATTCGATTGCTAAGGAGACTTTATGACAGTAAAGCGTATGGACAACGTCGGCATCGTGGTCGAAGACCTTGATGCCGCCATTGAGTTCTTCACCGAACTGGGTCTTGAGCTCGAGGGGCGCGCCCCAGTCGAAGGAGACTGGGCAGATCGCGTCACCGGATTAAGTAACATGCGTGTCGAGATTGCCATGCTGCGTACGCCGGATGGGCACAGTCGGCTCGAAATATCTCGGTTCCTCGCGCCGCCAGTGGTTGCCGACAACCGCACTGCCCCAGTGAACGCTCTCGGGTACTTACGCGTCATGTTCGCAGTGGAGGACATCGACGACACGCTCTCCCGCCTCGGCAAACGCGGTGCAAAGCTCGTCGGCGACGTAGTTCAGTATGAAGACATGTATCGGCTTTGTTACATTCGGGGTCCCGAAGGAATTCTCATTGGGCTCGCCCAACAGCTCGGGCAGCAAACTTCCCGAGCAAACCCAACGAGAAGTAAGCGTTAGCCCGCCTTAGGAGAATATCATGGGACCCATTCGGTATTCTATCAACGTCACATGAGGCGTCTGCTGCAATCATCGCACAATTCCCGCAGACGTGAAATTGCATCAATGAGTTTTAACAAATCACAATGCGCCATTCTTTGGCCAAATGAAAGGAGAACTTATGAAAACCCCTATCACTGAATTTATTAGCCTCGACGGTGTCATCCAGGCTCCAGGGGGGCCAACCGAGGACACCGACGGCGGTTTCGCTCACGGCGGATGGTCGATGAAATATTTCGATCCGCTCGTCATGGGCGGCATGTTTGATGAACTTGCCGAGCAGAGTGATGCGCTCTTGCAAGGACGTCGCACCTATCAAGTTTCGGCCAGTGCTTGGCCTGACCGTTCAGGCGATGCGTACTCGGATTGGATCAACAGTGTGCAGAAATATATCGTGTCCAATACGCTCAGCGACAAAGATATCACGTGGAAGCCTACCACTATCATCCGTGGTGACGACTTTGTGAAAACCGTCTCTGCCCTGCGCGCACAGCCAGGCGGCTACATCTATGTATACGGCAGCGCGATGATGGTGCAATCCTTGCTGGCTGCTGACCTTGTCGATGAGCTGCTGCTCACTATTGAGCCGATAATCCTCGGTGGCGGCAAGACCATCTTCCCCACCAATGGCAAAGCACTGCCGTTCGACCTGGTGTCAACTGAAAAAGCAAGCACCGGTGCGCAGGTCTGCCGCTACGTGCGTGCCTGGTAGTTTTAAGAAAATGACCACGATCCACTATGAGCAAATAAACTCACCGCCAATCCTGGCTGACACAAGCAAAGTTAAGACAAACAAAGCGGATTATGCTGAGTTAAAGACAAAAGGGGTCGATCTGCCGCCCCTGGAGCGTCAGCCGTGGGGGTATTTCGACAATGATTACCGATCCTGACGGCAACCAGCTGCTCCTTCAGCAGAGCCTTGATATGTCAGGCTCAGAATAAAGAGATAACTATTTTTTTCAAGAAGCACATTTGTCTCATTGCGAAGTACAGCTAGACGATGAATAGGAGAAAACTAACATGGCAACTGTTCGAAAAGGAATTAAGCAGGCTCTGCTGATTGTTGATGTACAGGTTGGCGTGATGCAAACTGTTTGGGATGCTGATCGCGTCATCAGCAATGTGGCGAAAGCTGTCGCGAAGGCACGTCAACAAGGCGTCCCGGTGATTTGGGTGCAACATTCACATGATGAAGAAATTCCCTATGGCTCTCCGGCATGGGAGTGGGTTCCCGAGCTATCACCTGCAGATGGGGAGATGCGTGTCTACAAACAATTTAACTCATCGTTTGAGCAAACCAACCTTGAGAAAATTCTCGCCGATCTTGGCGTGACGCATGTAGTCTTGGCTGGTGCAGCATCCAACTGGTGTATCCGCTCCACCGCCTATGCTGCACTCGACCGCGGCTATGATCTGACGCTCATCAAAGATGCCCACAGCACCGAATCAATCGAATTTGACGACGGCATGGTCATTGAGGCAGAACACATTATCCGCGAGTTGAACATTGCGATGACGTGGACCGATTATCCGGGACGCACCACCAGCACGGCTGCGGTTGAAGCGTTCAAGTTTGCTGCGCCCGCCGATCCGACCAAATGATGCCAATCGATCCATCGAACCCACAATTCCTAAAGCCAGATAGTTCAGTCATACGCTGGTTGCTTGATTCGGACCCTGCCATCCGTTGGCAGGTGATGGGCGATCTGACCGATGCGCCTGCGGACGAGGTCGCGGCCGAGCGCGCACGGGTCGCCAGCGAGGGCTGGGGCGCACAATTGCTCGCTTTGCAGGGGGCCGACGGGTCGTGGGCAGGCGTGGCTTTTAACCAGGAGTTGAATTCCACCATGCACATCCTGACGCTGCTGCGAGAGTTTGGCCTCGATCCGGCAAGCGACGCAGCGCAGCGGGCGGTGGGATTGGTGCGTGACCGCGTAAGGTGGCGCGGCTGGGATTGGAACGGCCGTTGGCCACTTGAGACCCGGTACCCTGGCGAAATGCCGATTGAAATGGACGAAGGCGAAGGTCAGCCAAGCCGCTGGAATACTCTGCGTGCCTTACGCGTTTTGGATTGGTTCACGTTGTATACAACATACAACACACAGTGTTATGGAGGAAAATAAAGAAAAATGATAAATGAGGCATCCATAAAAGAATATATTTATAGCACTTTTGAGGAGGTGGAAGATACTGATAACTATGGTTACACATTTTATTTCTATAAAGATGACCACAAGCTACCGTTTATAACTCTCGCTAGTATAAACAATGATTATGATCGGGTATCCAACCTTGATAGACCAGGCATTTTTCGTCTAAACATCGGAGTGGGCAGACAATCATTTGAATCGTTGTTTGGCTCCAACAAAGTTGATGTTAGCATTTATGATTTCACCACTCTTGACACAATCATGCCCCATCCTGATTACGCCGCTCAATCATTTATCTGTGTTTTGAATCCATCTGAAATGACTTTTGAAACCCTCAAGCCAATGTTGGCTGAAGCATATGAAATTGCACAAAAAAGATACATTAGACGCAATCCTTCTGACACAGCATAAGACACGAGTAGTTAGAGGTATTACGCGGCGTTGGGCAACATCTGCCTTGGAATGACCATTAAATGACCACTACAAATTATTACAACACATTTATCGAAATAGCTGAAGACTGCCCGGCAATCAGCGGCGAAATTCCCTCTGTCAGAGGAAATAAAAAATCCATTGCAAATCTGCAATTTGAATTGCTGCATGACCATCCCTACGAATTCAGTTCCGATGATATTTTATTTACTGTATTTGCCATAAGAAAAGAAATACCCAAAGAGGCATTAGAAGCACAGCGGGCATTTTTCTTTTCAAAAGGGCAGCCCTGTTTTCGGTCTTCACCCTTAACAAAAAGATATGGTTGGGGCATTCATAGTAATGAAGCAGGTAAAATTGCGATGTACGGCGTTGAATCAGAGGAATATCAAAAGTTTGTTGCGGATGAATCGATCACAAAAACAAAAGCCATGCGTTCTAAAAGAGCTTAATATACATAGGAGAATCGATGTCTACAACGATTCAAGCTGAACATTTTACCAAAGCACTCCACAGCATTCTCGACGAAACGTTTGACAACGTTCACGGCCATTATCTGGATAAAGGTGATTCCCTGTTTGAAACCCTTGTTGATATCACTGCCGCTGAAGCGTCTATTCCAGTTGGTGGCAAATGTGCTACGCTGGCCGCCCAAGTTAAACACGTTGCTTTTTACCTCGATACTTTGGAAAAGAGTATGCGCGATGCCAACTATCCCCGAGTGGATTGGGATGAAATTTGGCGTACAGTTGGCAGTGTTACGCCAGATGAATGGGTGGCAATTAAGAACGAACTTCGCGCAAGTTATACCCGCGTCCTGCAGTTGATGGAGGATATACCAACTTGGGACAGCGAGGAAGTAATCAGCAATATTATCGATGTCATTGCCCATACTGCCTATCATTTGGGCGAGATTCGACAGGCATTATGCACGCTTAAACCATAGTTTAAGGATATCCCAAAAGGAGAAAACATGTCACTTACAGATAGTCAGTTTGCTTTTCTGGAAAAAAATCACGCAGCAGCAATGATAACAATAGGCAAAGAGGGTACACCCCGGGCAGTGCGGGTTGGTATCGCTCTAGTTGACGGCAAGCTTTGGAGCAGCGGCACCCAGGATCGGGTACGCACTGCCCGGTTGCGACATGATCCTCGTTGTACCCTGTTCGTCTTTGATTCTATTTGATTCTAGTTGGGGTTTTCTGACCCTGGATACCACAGTTCGCTTGCTTGAAGGGGCAGACGCACCTGAGTTGAACCTTCGTCTCTTCCGCCAAATGCAAAATCGCCCCACTGGGAATCTGAATTGGTTTGGAGGGGAGTTGGACCCTGAGGCTTTTCTGCAAGTTATGGCTGAGGAAAAGCGGTTAATTTACGAGTTCGAAATCATTCGCGGCTATGGAATGGTCTAAAGCAAAACACAAACAAGGAGAAATAACATGAGCAAAGTACGTGTTTTAGTGGGCACTCGCAAAGGTGCATTTATTTTGACATCTGATGCGGAGCGCAAAAATTGGGATGTTAGCGGACCACATTTTGCAGGTTGGGAAATTTATCATATGAAAGGTTCGGCCGTTAACCCCAATCGCATTTACGCCTCGCAGTCATCGGGCTGGTTTGGTCAGATCATCCAGCGCTCCGACGACGGCGGCCAAACATGGGAACCCGTCGGCAATGAGTTTGCCTACAAGGGTGAACCCGGCACACATAAATGGTACGATGGCACACAGCATCCCTGGGAGTTTACGCGTGTCTGGCATTTGGAACCTTCGCTCACTGATGCGGATACCGTTTATGCCGGTGTAGAAGATGCAGCCCTGTTCCGTTCCAGCGATGGCGGCCAGACCTGGCAGGAGCTTGACGGCCTGCGTGAAGTACAAGGAGATTTATGGCAGCCGGGTGCCGGTGGCATGTGTTTGCATACTATCATCTTGGATCCAAACGATCCTAATCGTATCTATATTGCTATTTCAGCCGCTGGAGCCTTCCGCACCACAGACGGTGGCGAAACCTGGCAGCCCATCAATCGTGGGCTCATGACAACGAACGAACTGCCTGAATCGGAACCGGAGGTGGGTTACTGCGTCCACAATCTGGCCATACACCCCAATCGACCAGATGTGTTGTTCATGCAAAAGCATTGGGACATTATGCGCAGCGATAACGCTGGCGGAATATGGCATGAAGTCAGCGGCAATTTGCCCAGCGATTTTGGTTTTCCGATTGCCGTCCATGCCCACGAACCAGAAACAATTTATGTGGTACCGATCAAGAGCGATTCCGAACATTATCCGCCAGAAGGCAAACTGCGTGTGTATCGCAGCCGTACAGGTGGCAATGAGTGGGCAGCGCTGACCAATGGACTGCCGCAAGGCGATTGTTATGTCAATATATTGCGCGATGCAATGGCGGTTGATACGCTGGAGTCATGTGGCATCTATTTTGGTACGACCGGCGGCCAGGTCTATGTTTCGGCCGATTCTGGTGATAATTGGACGGCCGTTGTGCGTGATTTACCGGCCGTGCTTTCTGTCGAAGTGCAAACGCTGCCATAATCCGTGTGGGTTTACCGTTTCATTTGCGAAATTTAGCCAAAGAAGGCAAAGAGGTACAGCTTGAGGTGGCAGCGCCGGTTACTCAGCGGACCGTCCTCAATGCCCTGGAAGCCAGATACCCAGTGCTGCGCGGCACCATTCGTGATCATGCTACGCAGGAACGCCGTCCTTTTATTCGTTTTTTTGTCGATGGGCAAGATTGGTCGCACAGTTCACCCGATGTACCGCTGCCGGAGTCTGTCACTGACGGCAAAGAACCGTTTCGCATCATTGGCGCAATAGCCGGCGGCTAGCGTTTACAGATTTGTCCAATCTTGATGAACCTTCATAAAAGAAAACGGTAATCAACAGATTGCTCAGATTGCACAGATTTTGGCGAATTACAGGACAAAAATCTGCGTCATCTGTGCAATCTTTGATAAATTCTATTACCGAAACAATTCTTTAACTTTCATGAAGATTGGACAAATCTCGCAAGTTAATAACGAACAGCCTCAAAGGAGACAGTATGGAAAATTCCTACAAACCAAAGGATTATAATTCGGTGGCACCCTATCTCATTGTAGATGGTGCGCAGCGCACAGTTGATTTTTTGACACAAACATTTGATGCTGTGCAACTGCGCCACTTCGCCGATGATGATGGCAGCATCAGGCACGCGGAAGTTCGCATTGATGATTCAGTCATCATGCTGGCTGATAGTATTGAAGGGTGGCCGCCCATGCCCTCGTATGTGCATATCTATGTGCCTGATGTAGATGCTACCTATCAGCGTGCGCTTGCTGCCGGTGCGGAATCGGTGCAGGTGCCTATGAAAAAGGATGATGCTGATAAACGGGGCGGCGTGAAAGATGCCGGCGGCACAACATGGTGGATCGCTACTCAGGTAGATTCATGAATACATTTATTGCACTGCTGCGCGGCATAAACGTCGGTGGACACAATAAACTGCCCATGCGCGAGCTGGTTCAGTTGTTGGAGTCGAGCGGCCTATCCAATGTAAAAACATATATTCAAAGTGGCAATGTTGTTTTCCAAACACCAACGGCAGAGCTTGGTAGGTTGGCTGAGATAATTAGCACAGCCATTGAACAGCAGTACGGATTTATGCCGAAGGTGATGGTGTTAAGTTTGACGGATTTGACAACGGCCGTTTCCCAAAACCCCTATCCTAAAGCTACCCAAGAACCTAAAACGCTCCACTTCTACTTTCTAGAAACCAGCGTGACCAACCCCGATTTAGCCACGCTGGCAGCCCTCAAAACAGAACGGGAACAGTTTCAGCTCATCGGCAAGGTTTTTTATTTGCACGCCCCAGATGGCATCGGCCGTTCCAAGCTGGCTGGTAAAGTAGAAAAGGCGTTAGGTGTGGCAACAACTGCACGTAACTGGCGCACAGTGAGTAAGGTGTTGGAGATGGCAATAAAA
>CAYGMR010000091.1:0-14663 GCA_964350725.1 uncultured Ardenticatenaceae bacterium
ATCATTCGTGGCACAGAGATTACCCCTGAAATGCGCAGTCCTGGCGGCGATCCCATCGCCTATCGCATCCGCGGCGCACTCATCGCCTTACGTAAAAGCCAGGCACGCCAAATCAAAGTCAAACTGGAAAATAAATAATTATGAGTACCCAAACAAAAGAAACCACAATTAAAGGACCAACGAGTTCTGCTTGCGAAACTTGCCCCATGCACAATGCAGGCAACCTGATGCGGCTGGGCGTCGACATGACCGATTGGGATTATGTGGTCGCCCTAGCCGGTAATCCTAATACAGGCAAAAGTACCGTCTTTAATGCCCTCACCGGCTTACGGCAGCATACCGGCAATTGGCCGGGCAAGACTGTGACACGCGCCGAGGGCGGCTACAGCTACGGTGATGCCCGCTATAAAATTGTCGATTTGCCCGGCACGTACTCACTGCTTTCAACCAGCCTGGATGAAGAAGTCGCTCGTGATTTCATTCTCTTTGGGCAGCCAGATGTGACCATTATCGTGGTTGACGCCACACGCCTGGAACGTAACTTGAATCTAGCACTGCAAGTGCTTGAAATTACCGACCGCGCCGTCATATGCCTGAATCTAATTGACGAGGCACGCCGTCACAAAATAACAGTTGATGAGCGGCGTCTGGCGCGTGATTTAGGCGTCCCGGTTGTGCCCACAGCAGCACGCCAAGAAGAAGGGCTGCCGGAGTTGTTAAAAGCGGTGCATGATGTGGCTACTGGTCAAACAGTGTGTAAACCGTATCGTGTAAAAAGTGAATCACCGGCGATCCGTCATGCGATGTCAACTTTGGTGCCGCAAATCGAAGCTGCATTTCCTGGTTTACCCAATGCGCGTTGGGTCGCTATGCGGTTGTTAGATGGTGACCAGCGCATTGCTGAAGCCGTACAAAAAAGGGAGTTGGGCGATTTGGAACGGCAGACAGAACTCGTTGCCGCACAAAGCCAGCGAAATTCGCACATTGCATTGGAGGTGATTCAATGAGTACCCGCGCTATTACACCGACCGATATTTTGGAAACGGCCGATTCTCTGCGTTGGGAAATTGGTCAAAACTTCCATGAACAATTGATGGAAGATATTTATTCAGAAGCAGCCCATTTGGCCGATCGGGCCGTCACTCGTCCTGATGAAGCGCCCCGCTTCGACTTAGACCGCACGATCGACCGGCTTGTTACCAGCCGCATTTGGGGTTTTCCCTTGATGATCTTGCTGTTTGCAATCGTGTTTTGGCTCACCATTATCGGAGCCAATTATCCATCCCAAATGTTGGCCAATCTTTTGTTGGGCACGGTTTATGATTTTCTACAAAACATTGCCGCTTTTCTGAACTTTCCCTGGTGGCTGTCTGGCTTTTTGATCGACGGCGTTTACCTGGCGACCGCCTGGGTCGTGGCTGTCATGCTGCCACCAATGGCGATTTTCTTCCCATTGTTTACTTTGCTGGAGGATTTTGGTTATTTGCCGCGTGTCGCCTTCAACCTGGATAATGCGTATCGCAAATCGGGCGCACATGGCAAACAATCGTTGAGCATGATGATGGGCTTTGGCTGTAATGCCGCCGGAGTCGTGGCAACGCGTGTGATCGACAGCCCACGTGAACGTTTGATCGCGATCATCACCAATAATTTTGCTTTATGCAACGGCCGTTGGCCCACTCAAATCTTGATCGCCACTCTATTCATCGGTGCATTGGCACCCATCTATTGGGCAGGACTGATTTCGGCATTAGCCGTGGTCGCGATTGCTGTGTTAGGTGTGGTGCTTAGTTTCGTCATTTCGTGGGGTTTGTCCCGTACAGTGCTCAAGGGTGAAGTATCTACCTTTAGCCTGGAACTGCCTCCGTATCGTCCCCCTCGCGTTGGGCAGACAATCTACACCTCAATCATCGACCGCACCCTGATTGTGCTTTGGCGTGCGATTGTGTTTGCAGCACCGGCGGGAGCAGTCATTTGGCTGATTGCCAATATTACCATCGGCGGCACCAGCATCGCTGAATACATCATCAATTTCCTCAATCCGATGGCCTTCTTCTTCGGGCTAAACGGCATTATTTTGTTGGCCTATATTGTCGCCATCCCAGCCAATGAGATCGTGATTCCGACGATACTGATGCTGACTGTACTTGTTCTCGGTGTGGATACGGGTGCAGGGGCGGGCGTCATGTTCGAAATGAATTCGTTGGCGGCAACAAAGGAGTTATTGGTAGCAGGGGGCTGGACGTTGTTAACGGCCGTTAACCTGATGCTCTTTTCGCTCATCCACAACCCGTGCTCAACCACGATTTACACTATCTACAAGGAAACCGGCAGCAAAAAGTGGACAACGCTCTCGGCACTTTTGCCGCTACTAATGGGTTTCATTGTCACTTTCTTCGTGGCACAAATCTGGCGTTTGGTGGCCGGTTTCTTCTAGGAGATTACGCGCCAACATTAACAAAATATGTATCGATATTTTTGGACAGTGATACGGATATGACATTGATAAGATTTAATTTTTCAGCACTGTCCTTTCCGTGTCAATGTCCCTGAAATCTTTGTCTTATTGCCTTCAGCCTTTTTTTGTCAGGAAAGTCTGGCAAAAGAGCTAGGCGTCTGAATTGTGAAGAAATTACTCTTTAAAATTGCGCGTAGCCGGGTTGCGGCTTACTTCATTGGCAATGCGTTTGCGTATTTGACGCCTCTGATGCCGTTGGAGAAGCTGTATGTTGATAAAGATGTCATCATCTTCAAACATCCGGTGCCTTTTTGGCAGACACATTGGCTAATTGTGCCCAAGCAGCGTATTTCAACATTCATGGATTTGCCCGTCGCTGGTGACTCGCTCGCGATCGCGATTTTTCAGGCCGTGCAAACTGTTACGTCACGGATGGGATTAGAAGAATTTAGATTACTTGTCAATGGCGGTGCCTATCAAGATGTGCCGCAACTACATTTCCATATTGCCGCTGGATATTCAGAAAATGGTGCGCTTGGGGGCAAAGAAGCAGCTGCGCTGCCAAAAGCACCTGCGGATGCAAGTCTCTATCGCTCTGCCAGGGTTTATCCACATCTGGACATAGATCATATGGTGCATTTTATTATTGAGAGTCGGGAGGAGAAACGGCCGTTACGAGCCCTAGACTTAACGCAAAAAGAAGCGCAAGCGTGTCTGTTAGACATCCTCTCCCTAGCACAACAAACAGTTACAAAGAGCAAATTAACCCAATACACTCTTTTTGCTAATATGCTGCCATTTGTACCTGAAGCAAACTTGAAGTTTCATTTGGTGGCAGGCGAATAGAAAACAGATAAGTGAGGGGTGTGCACCCGCATCTACTCGAGTGTCATTCCCGCGCAGGCGGGAATCCACACGTTTGGATACCTGCCTGCGCAGGTATGACATAGCTCAGCAGGTGGTGTTTTTTACTTTTACCTCTAGTTTTTAATATGCACACCCCTCAGATAAGTGGAATGGATAGTGACAATGGATAACAATAGAAAGCAGAAGCAATCGCCAACCAATATGCGTGCCTATCGTAAGCAGACCGACAAAAAACTGCTTTACCTGGTGCTTTTTACATTGGTTGTGGTTGGCGGTGGTTTAATTGCGTTGATTTGGGGGCCAGCGTCGCTGCTGACCGCACTGCCATGTTTGATGGGCGGTGCGCTACTTATCTTGATTCCCTGGATAATTTTGACGGCTCTGGAAAAATGGCGCGCCAATACAGACGCTAAATATCGGGCGGCATTAGATACAGTTGATGAAACTGCGGATGCTGATTAGGTATTTTCCAAAGCTAGGAACAGGCGAGCGTAGATGAAGGCGTTTTCGCTGCGTGCGATGAAGAGCGCTCCTTCTTCATTGGTGATGACTTCTGGTATGGATTGGGCGTGAGCTTCGCAATCAGTTTCTAGTTGGGCTAATTCTTGTAGGGCATCGACAACGGCCGTTTCTCCCCCCACAATCAAAATATAATACGCCTCATCTTCTTGCCACACATGCATATGTTGGCCGCGTAAACGTTCGAGGATCTGTTGCCCGGCGGCTGTGGTCAAACTACAGCCAGCCTGTGCCAGCAGCCAATCAAACATAAAATTAGCTTCGCCTGTCGCCGTCGGGTCGGCACATACACGTGTTAATAGTTGATCAAAGGCGGATGGCGCGGGTGCTAATGACTTTTTTGCACGCCTGTCGAGGTCTTGTAGAAAATGTTCAAGTTCATGCTGTTGCACGAGCAAGCGTGTGATTTGGGCTTCGAGCGCCAGGTAACGATTTTCGGCTGTAGAGACGACAGCCGCATCGGATAGGTCCCCGGTTTCCCAGGCTTGCAGCAACGGCCGTATATCAGCCAAAGAAAAGCCCAAGCGTTGTGCACGTTGGATCAAACGTATGGTTTGGATCGCATCTTCTGCATAAAACCGATAACCGCTCTCAGAACGGCCGTTTGGCTCCAACAAACCCTCTTTTTCATAATAGCGCAAAGTGGAAGTCCGTACCCCCACCTGCTTTGCCAATTGTCCAATCGTCAGCATAGCGTACATTTTTATTACCTACGTGGCGAAACTAGGATTCAATTCTTCAACATCATCTAAACTGAAATTTTTTCTTGCTTGCCAAAGGTCAAAGTTGCTTTGCATTGTCAGCCAGCTTTCAGGGGAACGTCCCAATGTTTTTGACAAACGCAGTGCCATTTCAGGACTGACATTGCTTTGTCCATTTACTAAGCGCGTAAAAGTTGAAGGTGAAACCTTCAGTTTTGCGGCGACAGTTCTGTGACTGACGTTTAGTGATTCCAGATACACTTCGCGAATAAATTCGCCTGGATGCGGTGGGTTATACATATTCATTAGTGATAATCCTCGTAATTGACGATGTAGGCATCACCATCAATAAACTCAAAAGTAATCCGCCAATTCTTGCTGACATCTATTGCCCACTGCCCTTGCTTTTCTCCCTTTAGCGGATGAAGGCGAAAGCCTGGAAGATTCATATCTTCAATTTGAGAAGCAGTATCCAACGCCGTTAATCGCATTCTGAGTTTTTGCCGGTGAGCGGGTCGAATACCAGCAACATTGCCTGTCTCGAAAAATCTTTTCAAACTTTTATGCTTAAACGACTTTATCATCCACAACAATTATACAGCTTGTTGCGTGATGCGCAACACATGAATCTAAGATTTCCTGCAAAATTTGACGCAACGATATAATGTTATAACATTTGCTGTGAATAGAGGAGTAGAACTAAATGAAAGCACTACACGGAATACGAATGCTTGACCTGACCCATATGCTCAGCGGCCCTTATGCGGGCATGATGCTGGCCGATATGGGTGCCGAGACGATCAAAATAGAGCCACCAGGGCGCGGCGAAGGCACGCGCCGTCTATTGGCCACCGATCCCAACAATAGCAAACATGGTATGGGCGCCTATTTTTTAACGCTCAACCGCAATAAAAAAAGTATGACCCTCAACCTTAAATGTGAGCAAGGATTAGCCTTGTTTTATGAATTGGTGGCAACGGCCGATATCGTCCTCAACAATTTTAGTGCGGGTGTCACCAGCCGCCTCAAAATCGACTACGAACATCTATCCAAAATTAACCCGCACATCATCACCTGCACGATCACTGGTTTTGGTGAAACCGGCCCCGGCAAAAACCGCCCAGCATTTGATATGGTTGCCCAGGCGACGGGCGGCGGCATGAGCATTACTGGCCAGCCAGATGGTCCGCCAACGCGTGCGGGCATCCCTTTGGGTGATTTGGGTGGCGGCGTGATGGGAGTGATCGGTGTTTTGGCTGCTTTGGTGGCGCGTCAGCAAACCGGACGCGGGCAGCACGTCGATATTTCCATGGTTGATGCCCAAATCAGTTTGCTCAACTATATGGCCACCATGCATTTTCTCTCTGGTGAAATCCCGGGGCAGTTAGGCAATGGGCACTTTGTGCATGTACCCTACAATACGTTCCCCACGTCAGATGGGTACATCATCATCGCGGTGATCACCGATAATTTTTGGGTTAATTTGATGGAACTGCTCGATTTGCCGGAATTGGACACGGAAGAAAATAAAGGGCAGCCGGGCCGTTGGCGCAATCGCGAGATTATCAATCAAAAAGTCAGTGCAGCCTTCCAGACGAATACACAGGCTTATTGGATAGACAAACTACGCGAGGCACGTATTCCCTGTGCGCCTGTCAATAATTTGGCGCAAGCGCTGCGAGATGAACAAGTAATGGCACGCAATATGGTGGTTGAGGTGGATCATTCGCAAGGCGGCACAGTCAAGATGCCGGGCAATCCCATCAAGCTGTCCGACACGTACGAAGATAGTTACACATCACCGCCCACGTTAGGGGAACACACAACCGAAGTGCTGTTGAATTTGGGTAAAACGGAAGCGGAGATTGCTGATTATTTGGCTGCGGGTATTATTTGAAGCCAATTGAATAGATTCAAAATCTGCCACGAATTTTACGAATTTAGGCGATTTTAATTTGTGCCGTTCGTGAAATTCGTGGCGAAAATTATGTCAGGTGGTCGGGGCCAAAATGGTTGGGGATGAGGGTGTATAGGGTCGTTGTGTGGATATTCCCGGCCATATCACACAACCAAACGGGGATATCTGCGCCAAATTCGACCAAAACCTGACGGCAAGCACCACAAGGGGAGCCGCCATTTTCGGTGACCACAGCAACGGCCGTTATCTCTCCCACACCTTCTGCCACCATTTTGCCAATCGCATTCCGTTCAGCACAAACGGTCAAACCATAAGAGGCATTTTCGACATTGACACCTGTAAAAATACGGCCGTCTGCCGCCAACAACGCCGCCCCTACTTTATAGTTAGAGTAGGGGGCATAGGCGTTTTCACGAACGGCCGTTGCGGCAGCTATCAATTTGTCGCGTTGTGTTTCACTGCTCATAAATGTATTTCATGTTGCGTATTGCGTACTGAATTGTGTTTACGCAATACGCACGCTCCTCAATAAACTTGCGCGTCCACTAGAGACATCTCATTCGTTACGACCGAAAACGGCCGTAAGCGGGTTCCCTCTGCTAATGTTACGTTTTCTACCACCGACTGTTCAATATGGCAACCATCTCCGATGTGTACATTGCGAATGACAACATTGGGGCCGATTTTACAATCTTCGCCGATGATTGTCTCACCTTGTAAATACGCATTTGGCCAAATGATAGTGTCACGGCCGATCACCACATCCTGGTCAATATAAGTGAAATCAGGATCGATAATCGTAACACCGCGATCTAGCCAGCGTGAATTAGCACGACGGCGAAAAGCTTTCTCGACGACCACTAACTCACGACGCGTGCCAGCGCCCAGGCATTCGTCGGGATCATCGGTGGCGATGGCTTCAACCAGCCGACCTTGCGACACGGCAATTTCGACCATATCGGTTAAATAATATTCTTGTCCATTACGCGCCTGGCGTACTGGCAAGTTGTCGATGTTTTGCCAAAGCCAGTTGGCGTCAAAGCAGTAGACACCCGCGTTGAGTTCACGGATCGCCAACAGTTCGGCCGTATTCGGTCGTTGGCGTGCCTCGGCTACTTCTACGATTTCTAACACATCACCATGTCCTCGTTGGTCACGCACAACACGCCCGAAAGAGGATTCGATATCACCCATCACCGAGAGCAAGACGACGGACGCATTGGTTTTAGCTTGTTTGTCCGATAAACGTTCCAGCGTTTCACTGCGCAGCAAGGGCATATCGCCATAGGTGACGATAACTTGATTCACCTTGCCTTGTAATACGGGGGCGGCCATTTTTGTGGCATGACCTGTGCCAAGTTGTTCGGCTTGGGTAACATAAGTGGCTTGTTCATCTAATAAATCGCGTACACCGGCTTCGCCATTGCCTACAACCATGACAGGCGGGATACTCGCAACGGCCGTTGCTGCATCAAACGCATGTTGAACCATTGGCTTGCCGCCTACCGTATGTAAAATCTTTTGTTTTTTTGAAAGCATCCGGGTGCCTTGCCCCGCTGCCAAAATCACTACCGCTAAAGTCATAAGTTTACTCCTATACAGATACAGTTGCTTTTTATAAAGGGAAGGGGTGTTTTTGTTGCGAAGTGTATGTTTCATAAAAAACAGTTGCTACGAAATATACACTTTGCAATAAGTTTTACAATCCAATCCTCAAAAAGCATTTTATTGGAGCATATGCTAAAGGACTTACAATCATAATTAATGCACAAATAAATGAAAAAGGACTGAGTTATGCACTCAGTCCTCAATATCTTACTGGGGTGGAAGGATTCGAACCTTCGAATAACGGATTCAAAGTCCGTTGCCTTAGCCACTTGGCGACACCCCAAGATGTCTTGATCTTAGCACAAGGTTTTCGCAGGGGCAAACGGAATATAGCATTTCAGCTAGTCAGTGTGTCAGCTAGTCAGCTTCTTACTGAAGTGCTGACATGCTGATATGCTGACTAGCTATTTTCACAATTCTTGCCGCCCTTCGACAGCACGGCTTAGTGTAATTTCGTCGGTGTATTCCAGATCGCCGCCTACCGGCAGACCGCGTGCTAGTCGCGTTAGTTTGGTGTTTGTGCTGCCAATGCGGCGTTGTAAATACATGGCTGTCGATTCACCTTCCAGCGTGGGATTCGTCGCAAGAATGATTTCGTTGAAACTTGTTTCCGCTAAGCGGTGGATGAGTTCGGTGACTTTCAAATCTTCCGGCCCAATCCCTTCAACTGGGGAGATCGCCCCATGTAAGACGTGGTAACGGCCGTTATACGCTCGCGAACGTTCAATTGCCAACACATCCAACGGTTCTTCTACAACGCATAACAAGCCTGGATCACGAGTGTCATCCTGACAAACCAAACAAGGGTCTTCTTCCGTGATGTTGAAGCAAATAGAGCAAAAGCGTGTACGTGCCTTCATGTCCGCTAGCGCTGCTGCCAAATCCAACGTTTGCTCTTCCGGCATACGCAGCAAGTAAAACGTCAGGCGCGAGGCAGATTTTGGCCCCACGCCAGGTAGACGTGCAAACTCATCAATCAGGCGTTGGACTGGCTGGGGTAAAACGTGGCGTGCCACCGTTGGTTAGCCCAAACCCAGGCCGCCGAGCATATCATTCAAGCCACCCATATCACCGGTGATGCCTTCCATGCGTTCAGCTGATAATGCTTGCGATTGTTCGATGGCCGAATTGAGAGCTGCGACAATCATATCTTGCAACATATCGGCATCTTCTGGCGTTAACAGTTCGGGTTCAATCTCAATTGATTGCACACGTTGATGACCCGTGATCACAACCGTAACGGCACCACCACCGGATGTGACCGTAACGGTTTCGTTTTCTAAGGCCGCCTGTGCGGTGGCCATATCTTGTTGCATTTGTTGGAATTGAGCCATCATATTGTTGGCTTTGGGTGATTTTTTCTTTGCTTTGCCACGATAGGGTCGTTTTGCCATTTTATAATCTCCTTGGGTTGGTCAAATACTCTTTAGTCAAGTAGTTAGTACAGCGTAACAAAAGTGATTGTTCATTTGCTTGCTCTGGCCGGTCTCCTGACCGTGTCCACTGGCTCGGTCAGGAGACCGACCAGAGCATGTTTGAATTATTTATGTTACAGAATATTAGTTGTCTTCTGCAAATAGGTTAACGGTTCTTTAGACAAAAGACGGAAGACGGAAAATTCGGTCAAGCGTCATTTGTCCTCCGTCATTTCGCAAGTTAACAACGAACGTTTGCTTCGTTTTCCCCTTACGCCTAACTTCTTAATCTATTCTTCGCGAACGATGCCACCAAGTTCTTGGGCGAGCGCATCGAATTCAGCGCGGTTGATCGGTATAGAATATTCGCTGGTAATCACACAGCGTACTTGACATTGTGTGTTTAGCAGCTCGGTGTATACTGCGCCGATGGTTGCTGCGGCGTCGGCTGTGTCGTCAAATTTTTTCTTGAAAATTGGATAGTCAAAGCCCAATATCAATGTGTTGCCTTCAACGCTTAATGGTTGGCTCATGGCCAACAGGGGGGGCAGGTTTTTATTACGCTGCCCAATTTGAGCCAGCATTGTACGCCATTGGGTTTTGATCGCTTCTAGTTGCAACGGCCGTTTCTCCACAGGTGTTTGGGGCGTAACGGCCGTTTCTGCCACAACGGGTTCCACAGTTTCCTCAAACTCAGGTTCAAGGGGTGGTGGTTCAGGAACAGGCACGGCTTTCACTTGTGCTTTTGGTGGTTGGGTTGTCATTTCGGCAGCTGCCGGCGGCGACGCCACTTCTTTGACGATTACCTGCACGCTGGGCGCGGGGGTGTCTGGCAGCATCTCGATAAAGGCCAGTTCTAACGGCAGCTGCGGCTGCCAACTGGCTGCTGGGTGCAGTGCTGCCGCATTAAACCCTTTAATCGCAGTGATCAATTGGGCACGCGGTGCGCGTTGGGCTTGTGTGAGTAGATTGGCTTTGTGTTCGGCCGTGACATCTAACACCAAATCCATACCCGCCGCTTGCAGCAGCAATAACTGACGCAAATGTGCCACCATTTGGCGGCAAAACTGGCGTGCATCGGTGCCCGAGGCCAGCGCGTTGTGGATAATTTCTAAACCCGCTGCTCCGTTTGCATCAAGCCAGGCATCTGTTAGGGTGAGAACGGCCGTATTTGACGCTGTGCCTAAAACCATCTGAGCGCGTTCCAGGGTGATGGTATCGCCTGGGGCAACCACTAGTTGGTCTAACAAGCTTTCAGCATCACGTAAACTGCCTGCGCCCTGCCGGGCAATCAAATCGAGTGCTTGTGGTTCAATGTCTAACGATTCCTGCGCTGCCAGCCAGTTCAACCGTGCAGATATTTCGGCAATGGTCAGCAGACGGAAATTAAATTGTTGGCAGCGGGATTTAATTGTGAGCGGGACTTTGTGCTCTTCGGTCGTCGCCAAGATAAACATGGCGTGGGCGGGCGGCTCTTCCAATGTTTTCAACAGGGCATTAAAAGCGGCTGTGGAGAGCATGTGGACTTCATCGATGATATAGACTTTGAAGCGGCCAAGATTGGGTGAAAAGTTGATCTTGTCACGCAAATCGCGAATGTCATCGACACCCGTATTGGATGCCGCGTCAATTTCGATCAGGTCAAGGAAACGGCCGTCGTTGAGTGCCAAACAGCTTGGACATTGATCACACGGCCGTTCCGCCAAATCATCATGCAGACAATTGACCGCTTTGGCCAATAAACGTGCGCTGGTTGTCTTGCCGGTTCCGCGTGGGCCGCAAAAAAGATAAGCGTGGCCAACACGATCCGCCGCCACGCTGTTTTGCAAGGTGCGGGTGATATGTTCTTGACCAATGACCTGGTCAAAGCGAGCTGGTCGCCATTTGCGATACAAAGCTTGGGACATGTGCTTAGTTTAGCATTCTGCTTTGGTGGGGGCAAGCGGCATTTAGGTGTAGTTTGGCAAACGCTGACAAAAAGGAAAGGAACACGGAGGAGCACAGAGAACAAACGGAGTTAGGCAACAGTGTTGCTGGAGAAATGGAGACGGTGATAGCGGACAATCTCCTATATTTCTCCATAAAACTCTGTACTTGCTCCGTGAAACTGTTGTTATATCAAATGGGTAAACAGATTTGTATTCTCTGTGACCCAGCGATACAAATCATGAATACCGTCAATTGGGGCGATTTTTGGCTGCCAGCCTAATAAGTCATGTGCTTTTTGGATGTCGGCGATAAACACGAGTTGATCGCCTGAGCGCCAATCGCTGTGGGTGACGGCTTTTGATTTGCCAGTTAACTCTTCGATCAACGGGCCGAATTCAGCCCAAATAGAAAAGGTGTTTTGTGGGCCGCCGCCAAGGTTAAACACTTCACCACGCAGCGTATCGATGTGGTTGATGCCGAGTTCGTAGGCATGAATGAGATCGGAGACATGCAGCAAGTCGCGCACTTGTTTGCCCTTGCCATCACCATAAATGCTAATCGGCAGACCTAACACAGTCGCGATGAGGAAGTATGCGACCCAGCCTTGATCTTCGACGCCAAATTGTCGACGGCCGTAGATGCACGATTGCCGCATAACCATAGTCTTTAGGCCATAAATGCGGGCGTAATCGATCATGTATTGGTCGCCAGCCCCTTTGGAACAACCGTAGGGCGAATGGAAATCTAATGGGTATGTTTCGGATATACCCTGAGGATAATCGGCAAAAGCGTAGCGTGTTTTTTCTTCTACGACCGCAACAGCCTTCATGCCACCATAAACCTTGTTGGTAGAAGCATACAAAACGGCCGCATCTGGACAATGATGGCGCACGGCTTCCAAGACATTAAAGGTGCCGAGCGCATTGATCTCAAAATCTTCACGCGGGTCTTGGACAGAAAGAGTCACAGCAACTTGTCCGGCCAGATGCAACACCGCATCTGCGCCTTGAATCGCGTCCGCCAAGGCGGCATAGTCGCGTACATCGCCTGTTACCACACGCAAACGCTCGCTGCCGTGACGGCCGATTAGCCATTCTAAATTTGCTTGCGTGCCAACCCGTGACATATTATCGAATATCGTGACCTGATGGCCTTGCCCCAAAAAATGGTCGGCACTATTGCTCCCAATAAAACCAGCACCACCTGTGATGAAAATGTTCATATTTTTCCTGTAATAAAGGGCCTGTGAGCTAATTGTCATACCTACGCAAGCAGGTATCCAAATAGTTGGATTCCCGCCTACGCGGGAATGACACGATTAATTAGCAGGTTCGTGTCCCCTGTGATAAATAGTAAATGTTGTCAAAGATTATACAAGGGCACGCTGGGAAATCCGTAACAGATTCTGTCTGTGTATATCTTTTACCGCGCAGCGTCTTGGCAAAGACGTAGAATCTAAGTGAGGAATAAGGTCATGAGGATGGCATCTTCGCCTGTGTCTTTGTAGTAACGTTTGCGTCGCCCCACGGCTTCGAATTTATATTTTTGATAAAGCGATTGAGCGATGGTATTCTGTTCGCGCACTTCTAAAGTCACTAGAGCCGCTTGTGTGACATTCGGCTGCTCAAGTAAATCGACAAACAGTCGTTCCCCTAATCCTTTGCCGCGCCAATCAGGATGTACGGCGATCATGCTTATGTGGATTTCGTCACCCATGAGCCAATAGCCAGCGAAGCCGATAAGTTCTGGGCTACGGCCGTTTCCCTCCACAACTAAAACGCGATAATGAGCCAGTTGGTTTTGGACTAATTCGTACTGGTAGACACCTTTTTTTGTGGGGGATGGCAGTGAAAGCCGGTCGATCTCAATAACCGCATCCAGATCATCGAGTTGCAACGGCCGTAACGTAAAAGTCAGCATTTAAAAAGAAATCAGGAATGAGTAGGGCTTTGGGGATTTGAAAACGTCTACTCCCCTAAATCCCTAACAATATCAGATTCACCCTCATGTAGTTAAGCCCCTGCCGGGTTACGCAAATAATCGGGCACCAGCGTTGCTGGATTATCAATTTTCTTTTTGCGCCAGCGTCGCCAACCAAGTTCGGCCAAATAACCCGCACGCCGCACACATGCCGCTGGCGGTGCCAATGTGAATGGTTTGCCGCTGTTACGGATCGCTTTACCGGCATCTTCTGTGATTTCGCCAGCAAAGGTCGCTTCAGATTGCTGTGTCTCTAATAATTCGTCCCAGGTAGTTAGGTCTGGGCGTTTGTCCGTTTGCCAGCCATACCGTTTTGTCCATTGGAAACGGCCGACCAAAATGCGCGTACGCCCGGCTTCCGCAGTCACAATCAACTCGCCAGGAAACTCACAAAATGATGCGGCGACAATGTCTAAGGTTGGAATGCCAATCAATGGGGTTTGATAAGCCAAAGCCATCCCTTTTGCCAAACCTAGACCAACACGCAGCCCTGTATATGAGCCAGGGCCAATCGCGATGGCAATTGCTTTCAAGTTGGCAGCGGTAATGCCCGCACGCGCCAATGTTGTTGCCACTGCTGGCGCTAAATCGATTGTTTGTGTGTTTACGCTGCGCCAGCCTTCTTCTGTTATGATTGTTTTGCCATCATGCAAAGCCAAACCTAACCAGCGTGTTGCTGTATCTATCGCCAGAATCATAGATGTCCTATGGAATCGTTTACAAATAACGTTGCATAGTGAAAACGATTCCTCTCAAGCAAGTGTAGTTTTTTCCGCTCGAAATGCAAAAGTTAAAAACTGCGCCTGCCTATATGCCAAAAGCACTGCGCTTGAATGCTTTTAATAATTCGACTGGCCGATCCCCTTCAGCTTTGAAGCGCATTTTACGTTTGGTTTCGCTCAAGTAGGCCATGTGTACCCATAAGATTTGGGTTGGCAGCCATTCCTCGATGCGTTCAGGCCATTCGATCATGAAAACGCCATCATCGGCAAAAATATCTTCCAGCCCCACCGTCCACGCATCTTCGCTGCTTTCCAGCCGGTAACAATCAATATGGTAGAGGATGAGATTATCATAACGTGGGTATTGGTTGATGAGCGTAAATGTGGGGCTGGTGACACGCACGGCCGTTCCCCAACCACGCCCAATGCCACGCGCAAACGCGGTTTTACCGGCACCTAAATCACCCGACAGACAAAGTGTATCGCCTGGTTCCAACATACCGCCCAGACGCAATCGGAAAGACCCGATCTGCTTCAGTCCGTACC
>CAYGMR010000092.1:0-14453 GCA_964350725.1 uncultured Ardenticatenaceae bacterium
CAAGTTCTGCAAGTTGTTGCTGAATAGACAAGTATTTTTCGTTTGCTTCGTCAGCTTTCCGTGATTTCAGATATGATAGCACGGAAATAATAAAGCTACCCAACGCGATGAGTATTGCAATCCCGGCTACAATATTTTGAAAAATCATTATTTCTCCACCACTAACAAAAAGCCGTCGAGCCACCGCCACCATACGAGCAGGTATGCACTTCCCGCAAGAATTTGTTTTTTAACTAGCCTGTATCACCCTTAATCGCCCCACCCCGGAATCCCTACCACACGTATAACTGGCATAGCAAAAATGATGCCTTTATTAGGCTCATTCAGGCTGCCAATGACAGATTCTGTGGCGGCGATAATCTTATCGATCATTTCTTCGGTTTTTACCAAAGTGAAAAGGGTACGGTGGGGTTCTTCGCGCGTTTGCAGCAAATTGCGAATGCTGGGCATGAGGGGCAAGTCATCGCGGTAACCGCCCTGCCTGCGGATGCGACCCAAGCCCGTGCTTTCTAAAATGGTGATACCTTTTACGCCAGCTTCTTCCCAGGCATCAAAAATCGGTGAACATTTATCAATATCATCTAGAACAAACATTACCATGTAGGACATTGTTTTTTCCCTCGTGAGTAGCTAGGAGCTTATCGGAGAACTTGTTAATAGTGCGCTGATTGCTGAAATTCTGAACTGCTATCTTTATACTTTTGTGTTAACGGCCGTTTCCGGTTGTTTCCGTTCTTTGAATGCCGCGCGTAACATAGGCGGTGTCACCAATGTGGCCACAATCACCATAAACACGGCAATTGAAAAGTTTTCTTGTGAAAGCAATCCTTGCCCCAGCGCAAAAGCGGCCACAATCAAACCGACTTCGCCGCGTGACACCATACCGATACCTAATTGTAAAGATTCCAGCCAACTAAAACCAGTGATTCGCGCACCTGCGCCGCTGCCAATTATTTTGCTAATAATGGCAATCAAAGTGATCGCAATCGCAAAACCCCAGGCATTGCCGCTGATGGCGCGTAAATTAGATTCCAGGCCGATATTAACAAAGAAAATGGGCACAAAGAAACCATAAGCCAATGCAGACACGCCAGATTCGATCTTTTGACGGGAGGGGGTGCGCGCCAGGAAGAGGCCTACGAGAAAGGAGCCAGTAATTGCCGCAATGCCACCGATGACCTCAGCTGTCCAGCCATAGAAAAATGCGACGACTAATACAAACGCGATCAACCCCTGGCTAACCGGCAGGTGACTGACCCAATTGGTTAACTTGGGCAGCAGCCAAAGACCCAATGCGATGGCGATGCCCAAATAACCGGCCATGCGCAAAATGGTGAAGAGAATGTTTTCGATGCCGCCCGATCCGGCCGTGCCCACGAGTAATGAAGCAATGGATAACAGCAAAATGACAAGGATGTCGTCAAAAACGGCCGCTCCCAATAACGTCAAACCCACTTTGCTGCGCAGTACCTTTAATTCCATGAGTGTTTGCGCTGAAATGCTGACACTGGTGGCTGACAATGCCAGTCCCATAAAAACGGCTTCTGCATTGCTCAGGCCAAATAAGCGTGAAATGCCCCAGCCCATAAACAACGGCACAATGACACCGAGAACACCAGATAAGCTGGAAGCCTTACCTGATTTTAGTAATTCGGAGAGTTCGAGTTCCAGGCCAGCAAGCAGCATCAACAACAATACGCCGATCTCCGCCATCATTTTGAGCGTTTCGGCCAGGTGTTCATCGTCGGCAAACATGGGCCAGGCGTGCAGCATGTTAAGTACTGTTGGCCCCAGAATGATACCAACCAGCAGTTCACCGAGGACGGAGGGTTGGCCGAGTCGGTTGCTAATGTAACCGCCAAATTTGGCCGCCACGATGATAATGATCAGGGCGGCAACGAAGTTTAGAAATTCTGTAGACATAGTTTGTGAGTATACCTTTCTCTGTATTGCTTGGAAACTTTATGCGTGTGTTGCACTAGTACACGATGGCATAATTAATACGCTGGTTCGTAGTGACGGCTTCAGCCGTTTAGCCGCTAAAGTGGCCACTACAAACTGTTGAGTTATTTCCGCCTTGTCGTAATAGTCCATTCCCGCGTAGGATCAACTGGATCGTTTTTTATTGGGAACAGCCTTAGAAAAAACGTAATGGATAAACAACGTACAGAGCAATTATCAAAAAAGCCGACAATCACCCATGGTTGTAAACACATCAGTGGCAATAGTCGACTACTTTTTGAGCAAGCCTCGTCTGGGAGGCTATCTAATATTCTTTTAACTTGAAAATGATTTTACCTGTTTATACGGGGGAAGCCATCAGTCGAATTGAACCATAATCTGACCCTAACAATCATTGAAACTTTCTAGAATTACTGACATTAAGACAATGTTTTGGTTTGTAGTAACCGCTTTAGCGGTGGGCAACCTCTGAGCCGTCCACGACTAAAGTCGTTACTACAAACCCCACATATTTTTCTTAACACCTAAAGCTGTAACGCTGTCAGAGCCTGCACTGAGTGCGCCGAAGTGAGACCGGCCAGAGCGTAGCACCGCTTTATTTTCTAAAAGGTCATCATCACCCTAAAATTGCTAATGCAGGTTAAGCATTGCATCTTTCTATGACCTTCACTTGTACTTGTGAGCCGTGGCGCGTAATCTCGATTTGATCGCCATGATTGATGTTGGCAATGATATCGGCGTCGAAGTCGTAGGCGTAGGGGATGCCTTCGAGGGAACAGGCGGGGGCACTTTGTTGGTCGATTTGGGTATTGAGGATGGCGAGGGGCGCTTTGCCGCGATAATAAAGCTCCAATAAGACATAGGGCGCTACCGATGAGCCACTGCCTGTGGGGAAGATGGCGATTTTGCCCGCCATGCTTTGGCCGTTAGCGGGATGACCTTCTTCTTCAATTTCACCTGTTTCTCGATTGACATAGCCGAGCAGGGTGATCGGCACGGCCGTTACAAACGCCTCACCCCTAATCGTGAAATCTGTCTGGGATGGCAACCCATGTCCCGTTGCTGTGAAGTCGCCGATTGCTGGTTGTTGGGCAACGGCCGTAACCACCTTTTTCTTGCGTTTGTCTGCCGCCGCTTTCTCTTGCGCTGTCTGAGCTATGATCACGGTTTCACCGGCTGCCAGGGCGACACAATCCGACAACGTCATTACGGCAGTAGGAATGCCATTCAAGCCAGACTTGATGTAATGCTCGGCTTTCATTGAGTTGGTGAGGATATGTTTGACCCATTGTTGATCATAAGGCACCACTTCAGGGCAAGTGTTTTCTAGGAGCAAAGCACCACTGTCGCGGATAATGTCTGCAACCCCAGTTTTTTCGGCGATGGCTTTGTTATGAGCGGAAGTAAATATCCATATGGGCGGTGGACTGCCTGCGGCAACAGGGTCAGCGCCTACTTTTTTGCCTTTAAGCAACTTGGCTGTGGCACGCAGCTCACCAATTGAGGCTTGTGGACAGCCAATGGTGACGAGAGATACGGCCGTCTCTGGCCTCAAATCTGCATAACGTGCAGCTAAAGCCGCAGCATCAAACAACAATTTATCCTGATAGGTACCCGCCACCTCTTCATCAATATACAACAACGGACAGCCATAATTGGCGGCGGCTGCCGAGAGAGCCTTCTTTTGCTCGTGGTCTAAATCGGTGGGCAGGCCACGAATAACTGGAATGGGGCCGTAAGGCATTTTCCAGTGTGGTTGCCGCTGCATCCCGATCCAATCGCCCAGGATGGAAAAATCGGTAGGGTCTTGCAAAACGGCCGTTACCACCACTTCTAAATTGGGTTGGCGTTCTTCCGCTTTCAGCAAACCATAGTGCGGCGCATAGCCGGTCAATGCCGATGCCAAAGCTGATAGACCCGATTCACGATTGGTTTGCAAATCGCAGTAAGAATTGCCAAAACAAATCGCGTTCGATTCGGCCCAGGCAGCCATGCCATCTGTTGTCACACCTTCCCATTCATAGGGTGTACAAGATTGGGTCGGACGCACGCCCAGGTTCGTATAATGCTGTACGATTTCGTGATTATGGTCCAGAAAATTGGGAGCCACAATACGCATGGCGGCGAACTGTTCTTCATCGCAACCAGCCGCATTAAGTGTTGTCGGAATTGCGACCTGTGCGGATGCGTCGCTGCTTAATTTGGCTAGAAATTGGCGCAAACCCAGGCCCCCAGTAAGCGGCGAGACACCGGAAAGATGTGCGCTTTGGATGGGAATCAACCCATCGGCACCCGCTGCGGCGGCCAAGTCTAACACCAGGCGCATGCCCATTTGTTTGGCTAAGCCGCGCTCACCAGCGAGCATGGCTTCTTGTTCTGCATTTAGTTTAATTGTAGTCATAAGATGATCTCTTTTTGTAACTATTCAGGTGCTCCGGCCGTGTCTCTTGACCGAGCCAGATAGTGTCGCTGTGAGGACACCGGCCACAGCCAGAGAGGCTGTATAGTTATCTCTTTTTTAAAAACACAGAATACTCCGAAGAAGATATAGAGTTTCATGCAGGCTGTGGAGGATTGTTTTGTCACAAATGATCTTGTTACACATGAACAACACCATAACCTTACAGAATGCTCCAACCTCTCTCAGTCTGTCTCTGTATTTTCTTCGTGTATCTCCGGTTTATTTTTCCTTCTTGGTTTTTGATCATGCACCAAAGACGCCCGTTGCATCACGACCGTCGGCGCTTCATGCACAGGTGGTTCTTTTTTCTCTTGATAATTGATATATTCACGCTGTGTCGGATAGGCGAAGTCGATGTCCCAATGGTTCTTGAAAGCGCGTAAAACATCTTCCCAAATCGCTTGTGCACTGCTGCGCTGGCTGCGTGGATTGAGCATATAGCGCATGGTAAGGACAACGCCGCTGTCGGCCACTTTGGTATACACAATGGGTGTTACATTGTTATAGGTGATGACAAAACGCTTGTTGACAGTTTTGTTGTATTTTTTAACTCCCTCACTTACATCTGGGGCATGGCGCTTGATAATGTCGGTGAGCAGTGCCTTGGCTTTTTCCCAATCACTTTCAAACGTGACCATTACAGGAATTTCATTCCAAATGTAGGGCAATCCTTGATTGTAATTGGCAAATGGCTCCTGAAACACAAGGCCATTAGGCAAATGGATTATGCGACCAGTGCTTTGTTCGGCATCGATGCGGTTGCCGATTTCCAACAGGCTGAAGGCAAACAGGCGCACATCGATTACGTCCCCTTTGTATTCGCCAATTTGGATACGATCGCCAACTTCAAACGGCCGTCGCCACATGATAAACATCCACCCAGCCAAACTGACGATCAAATCTTGCAGCGCAATCGCTAAACCAGCAGAGAGCAAACCAAGGTACGTTGCTAAGGATTGTACGGCATCGATCCAGATACGGCCGACTACAAAAACGCCAAAAACCACGATCACATAATCGACGATTTTTCGACTGCTGTAGAGGGTTTGCGGCGTGCCCTCAAACCGGCGATGTACAACGCGTAAAGACAGCATACGCAGCAGCCACAGCACAAAAATGACCAGCAGCGTGGTAAAGAGTTTGCTCTGCACATCAGGGGAAAGGTTCACATATTCTTGCAGAAATTCTTGAATGGCTTGCATAGTACCTTATTAGTGAAGCACTTGTTTTTGTACAAGGATTTTTGCCACGAATGACACGAATTTAAGCCGTTTTAATTCGTGCAATTAGTGAAATTCGTGGCAGATCTTTTCTGGTTTATCCAGGTTAGGTTGTATTAACCGCGAATCGTTTCCGGGCGTACGATTTCCACAGGGATGCCGCTGGTTTGCTGAATATTATCGGCAAAACGTTCTACGAGATCATCACCAAACACATTGGCTGTGGAACCACGCGGTGCACCCAATAATAAGAGCCCTGCCTGTCTTTCAGCAATAAAGTCACATATTTTATCTTGAACCGGTCCTTCCCGGATCACAATTTCAGCGGTCAGACCGGCGGCATGGGCGCGTTGTTGCGCCGTGCGCAGCAGCGCTTGGCCCATCCAATTGAGTTCTTCACGAACGGCCGTTTGCAAAGGTGCAATCACATCGCCCAAGCTGCTCGGAGCCACAACATACAAAAAGACCAGCGGTTTGCCACTGCTTTTAGCGCGTTCAATCGCCATTAACTGCACAGCGCGGCTGCCTTCCCCACCACGTGTTGCACAAATGATTTCATCCATCTTTTGTTAATACCCCTTATAAAATCCGTGTCAAATCCGTGATAATTCGTGGCTAAAATTAGTCGGATACCTCCGTGTCGCTTGGTCCCAAACCACGTTTCTCTTTAATGATGTCCAGTGCCGCCAAACGATTATCCGCTTCTGCAGCTAATTCATGATGCACTTTTTCAGAAATAATATCCTGCTGCATCGCATTGGTAATCGCTGCGCGTTCAGCTTTAAGCACATCGCCGCGTGCCTGTAAAAACATCTCTTGTTCTAACTCTGGGAAAGCCTCTAAATGGTCACGCATCGCCAACTTCGTTGCGTTGATTTCGTCATCATAGACAGCATTCATCGCCTCCCAGACATCTCTAAATATAAGCCCCTCGCTGTGTTGACGGTTTAATTCGTGCTGCCCGGCACGCTTAGCATAAAGGCGTGCTTGACGACGCTGCTGTTCCAACATTTGCTCTGGTTTTTTTGCCAGGCCAAGCCGATTGATAAGCGCTTCAATCGTCGTCCCCTGTACTAGTAGTGTAAACAATACCACGCCAAAAGCCATAACTCTTAATTCTGATGCAAATTGCACGCCAAAAACTTCACCTGTGAGCGTCAATGCTAACGCCAAACTAATCGCACCGCGTAAGCCACCCCAATACATCACATGGCGGTACGGCACAGGAATATCAAGGCGCGGTGGGGTGAAGATCGAATACAAGCTGGTAAAACTGTAGACGATAATGGCGCGGCTAAGTAAAACGGCGATCACCGCGACGATGATAGGCACGATAAAGGGCCACATCTGGGTGATTTCAACTTCCAAGCCAATCAGCAAAAATACCAACGAGTTGGCGACAAAAGCGGCAAATTCCCAAAAATTGTGTAGTGTGAGTTGGGTCGTAGGCGATGTATTTTGTAGGCCGATATTGCCAACCATTAATCCGGCGGCCACGACAGCCAGGATGCCAGAAAAATGAAAGTTTTCGGCGATCACGAAGGCACCAAATGCCAAAGCAACCGTGGTCGTGGTTTCGATAAGGTCGTCGTCGACATTTTTGAGAATGATGTAAGAGACGATATAACCCAACAACAAACCGATGCCCAGGCCGCCCAATGAGACACGCAGAAATTGAATCACGGCATCGCCTAAAGAGCTTATCCCTTGTTCAAATGGATCGACTCCTGCCGCTGCAAAACCAACTGCTAAGGTGAAGAGGACGATGGCAACACCATCATTAAATAAACTTTCACCTTCAATCAACAGCCCCAAGCGTTTACTGACACCCAAACTACGGAAAAAGGCGATCACAGCAACTGGGTCTGTTGCAGAAATCAGCGCACCAAATGCAAGCGCGGCCAGCAAGGGTACATCTAAAATCCAGGTGACTATCTCGCCCACGATGATGGTGCCAATGAGCGTACCGAAGACTGCCAGCAAGGTAATCGGCACGATCTCCTCACGTAATTTAGACCATTTTATTTGTAATGTAGCTTCAAAGAGTAAGGGCGGCACAAGGATAGCCAAACTCAGGTCGCTGCTGACCTCAATAAGGAATGGATTGGGAATAAATGATAGCAGCAGCCCCACCAGAACGAGTGCCACGGTATAGGGGATGCGGATGCGGCGGATGATGATGGCAACGGCCGCTGCAATTGAAAGCAATAAAACAAAGCCCAATTCCTGTTGTAACAGGTCGCTTTCTTCAGCCAGTTTTAGCGCTAGTTCCATGAGTACTCCTCGTATAAATTATGAAGGATGAATTAAGAAAAATGAAATTCATCTTTCATCCTTCTTAATTCATAATTTTCTGTATAGGTTGTGTTGTTATTCTTGAACCAAGTAATCGGCTAGGTTAACACGGCCGTATTCACCCCGTTTGAATTTAGCCAAATCACCACCCCAAGGAATCGTGCAATCGAGCCCCATTTTGGCGGTGCGGCTTTTTTGACCGGGTACGTGTGTCCCAGAGGGATCCAACGAACTGCCGGGTTGATCGGTGTAGATGATCAAATCTTTGTCCGCCTGGAAGCGTGTTGCCATGGCCCATTCGACATCAGATGGATCAAAAATATCGACATCTGTATCAACCACCCAAACATGTTTAAGCGAGCCATGGCCACGAAAAGCAGCTTCAATGGCTAAACGGCCGTCTTCCGGCCCCTGTTTATCAATTTGCACAACCGCATGCAGCCAGGATGTACCGCCCGGCGTGATGGCTGCACCCGTGCAGCGCACGACTTTGTTCACCTCAGCGAAAATGGTAGGCTCGCGTGGCATGCCCATCAATAGTTTATGCTCTAGCCCACCGGGTAACAATGCATGGAAAATCGGGTTTTTACGATGGGTGATCAAATCAATTTCAACAACCGGTTGCTGCCGCACCATATCCATCGTTTCGGTCAAATCCATGAAGGGACCTTCGCTGGCTGTGCGCTGTGTAATGCGTCCTTCCAACACGATTTCGGCATAAGCAGGCACCTCTAAATCATTGCTGATACATTTGACCATCGGTGTGGGCGCCAACGCATTGGCGACTGCTAACTCGTCAACTTCTGGTGGCGGCGACATCGAAGCCGCTAAATGCACAGCTTGTGAAACGCCAATGCAAATCGCGACTGGCAAATCCCCTTTTGTTTTCTTTAACGCTGTGGATGTACCCCGGTTTTCAACCAGTCTAATGGCAAAATGGTCTTTATCCAAGCGCAGCAAACGATGGTAACACATGTTACGGCCGTAATCGGGATCCTTCATAATCACAACATTGCTGGCGATATAGTGCCCTGCATCTTCCGGTAAATGCAACAAGATCGGCAGCGCGTTCAAATCTACATCTTCAACAATAACGTCCTGACAAGGCGCTTCAGTAACCATCTCTGGTGCAATTGGATTTGCCAACGCCTGGGTCAGATGCTGTGTCAGTTGATCGAGGGGCACGTCTAAATCCATGCTGAAAAATTTGCGTTCGGCACAAGGGCCAGCGATGACACGCCAATCAGGATACCCTTTGATCTGGTTAAATAAAACTGCTTTGCCTTCAAGTGCATGGGCGACATTTGCCAGTTCAAAGGTCACATCAACGGGTTGTTCGATAGTGATCAGATCGCCGCTCTCGGCCGCTTTTTGGATGAAATCACGTAAGCTCATAAATATATTGTCTCTCTACTACAAGTATTTTCACAACTCTTTTGCCCATTGTCAGGTGCAGAGTTTTATAGATTGTGAGATCATTGTCACAGGGAAAACTATATGGGTCTATCTTCATTGTCATACCCGCGCAAGAATGACCTGGATAGTTATTCACAATCAGTTATTTAGGGTCATTATCTACTTAATTTGCATACCCGGCAACGATTTTTGCAGTTGTATACGTGTAGAGTTAACAACAGGGATAAATATCAGAATATGGTTAGGAGATTTTTTATGAAACGGCCGTGTGCAATACAAGGAAGCCTTCGGGCGATTTGCCCCCTGAGACCCCAAATATTTAGGTAGGAGCGTGTTTATGCGACAACAATCTGCATTATGGCTGACACTCAGTTTATTATTTTTGTCTTCATTGGCTTGCAATGCTTTTGCTGGATCATTGGAACCGGCACCCTTGCCGCCAACGGCCGTTTCAATAAGCCCCACATCCGATTTCATGGCCACAGTGACATTGCCATCTGAAGCGACTGGCGCCCAGGTTGAGATGTTAATTGACCTTAACATACGCAGCGGCCCTGGCGTGCAATATGACCGGCTGGGTTATTTGTTGGCTGGCAAGACTGCGCCAGTAGAAGGGGTTGATCCAGAAAGCGGTTGGTGGAAAATTAGCTGCCCAGCCGATGTAGAAGGTTCACAATGTTGGGTGTCTGGTGGGGAACAATATACGCGTGCCGCCAACAGCGCAGCTGTGCCAGTCGTCGCAGCGCCGCCAACGCCAACGCCACCCGCGCCAGAATTGGAACCGGATACGGGTGTGTTGGCATATATTGATAACGGCCGTCTCTACACAGCTAAACTTGACCTCCAAACCAATCCGCCCACACCAGCCGACCCGCACCCGCTCGTTGAAGATCAAAATATCCAAAGATTGTACATTTCACCAGATGGTTTGCGCGTGGCTTATGTCGCCGGCAATTCACAAGCCAACAGCTTAAACGTCGTCAATATCAATGGCCAAGACAAACGCACCCTCGTTTCGGCGGAAGCAACACCTTTTCTCGTCGGGCAAGTACAATGGTTTGCCAACAGCCAGGCGCTGGCTTTCAACACAGACACACAGCTTAGCGCCCAAGTCGATTTGTGGACGGTTACGTTGGATGGCGAATTGATGCAGCGCTTTGCGGCGGGTGAAGGTGGTGGCGCGTTTTTGCTACTGCCAAATGGACAGGTTTTGTTGAGCCGTCAGGATAATATCGCCCGCGCGAATTTAGACGGAACGGCCGTAGACCTGATCATACCTTTTGAAGCGGTAAACACCGCCAGTGAAACTATTTATTACCCACAGCCGCAGCAAACAACCGATGGCGGCGCCTATGTTGCCATTCCCGATGCGCAGCCGTGGCAAGAAGGTTCTGGCGCAACATTGTGGCAGATTCCAGCAGATGCGCCTGTTGTCAAGTTAAAACAGATTGAGGGCAATATTCTCTTTGATCCCGTGTTGTGGTCGGAAAACGGCCGTTATCTAACCTACATCCAACGTTTAATAGATGCAGCCAATCCACCACCACAACTCGTCGTGGCCGCTGGCAACGGACAAAATCTACAAGCATCTGGCTTTTTTGCCGAAAAAGTACATGCCTGGAGCCCAAATAACCTACAATTTATTTACAGTGGGCCAGAATTTTATGCAATCGGCCAGGTCGATTCGACGCCAATCCAAGTGAGCCTGGGCAGCGGCCGTATCGTGGGTGATGCCCAGTGGAGCACAGAAAACGCATTTGTTTTGGCGTTGGGATTTGGAGGCAATAATACATGGGAATTGCAAAGTGTGGCGGTGGGGGGAACGGCCGTGCCTATCGCCGAAATAAACAGCAGCAACACCGCCCACTTTGCCGTTTGGACACCCTAATACTCTGATTTGACTCTCCCCAAAGGGCTTTCTGCCTCCATGATAATGGGTAGATACGTATTCGTTTTTTCTTTTGTCACTGCCAAGATCGATAGTTGGTCGAGTGTGGCAGAAATACGATTCTGTTCAATATCAACCGCAGCGTCTGGCAGTAGAACCCACCCATCGTCTTCCCAACGATACATAGCCACCGTTTCGCCATCACCATAGCCATAATCAATGCTGATTGAATAAGGATTTATGGGTTGTACAGGTTGGTTTGTTTCATTGTCAACGGCCGTTGTTTCCAACCCCTTGGCAAAGGCTAGATTATCTATGTTAGGCAACGAGTGAAATAATGGATGGTGGCGAAGGGTTACATCAGTAGCAAAGCTGTTCTCTGGGAATGTGTAGATGATGCTGTTATCTTCAACAGCGAACACATCACCGCTTAGCGGAATGTTTGTCGTAACACAGGTGATATTGCTACCTGTTAAATCATCAATAGATTCAAGCCACCCTTGGAGTTCTTGTTCATTCCCCCACGCACATATATCCGTGTCAGAAAAACCAAATATATTCAGACTGAGATTTGTGATACTCTGAAGAAGGTCTCTTAATGAATTTCCAGACAGATATAGGATATACAAATGTGAAAGATCACCAATCTCAGAGGGCAAACTGGTTAGTTGATTACCGCCCAGATAGAGACCTTCCAAACTTGAAAGATTACCAATCTCAGAGGGCAGGCTGGTTAGTTGGTTATTGGTAAGATTGAAATTCTGCAAGCTTGAAAGCATGATAATCTCAGGCGGCAGGCTGGTTAGTTGATTGCGGTACAGTTCGAGATCCCGTAAATTCGAAAGGTCACCAATCTCAGGTGGCAGGCTGGTTAGTTGATTATTGTTCAGATAGATATCCTGCAAACTTGAAAGGTCACCAATCTCAGGCGGCAGGCTGGTTAGTTGGTTATTGTTGAAATTGAAAATCTGCAAGCTTGAAAGGTCGCCAATCTCAGGCGGCAGGCTAGTTAGTTGATTATTGCCCAGATTGAGATCCTGCAAACTTGAAAGCATGCCAATCTCAGGCGGTAGGCTGGTTAGTTGATTATTGTACAGATAAAGATTAATCAAACTTGAAAGATCACCAATCTCAGGTGGCAGGCTGGTTTGTTGGTTATTGCTCAGATCGAGATGCTGCAAGCTTGAAAGATCCCCAATTTCAGGTGGCAGCCTATTGTTAAGTGAATTCCCTTCACAATACTTAGGAACAGGGATTAAATAACTGTCGCAGTTGGCATAAATATTGACATTCTCGAATTTGAGCATAATCTTTTACCGAAGAGGTGAAAGATGAAAAAATATAATGTTGAAAGCGAACAACAAATGCGTGCATTTTTTGAGACATTATCTGAAAAAGATAAACGACGTTATGCAGCCGTTGAAGCACACAAACTCGGATACGGAGGCCAGCTATACATGGCACAAGTACTTGGATGTTCGGCGAGAACGATTCAAAGAGGTCAAGCAGAACTTAAAGCCAATGCCATGTTGCCAAAAGGACGAATTCGTCGGCCGGGTGGTGGTCGAAAACCATATGATAAAAAAACGACCTTTTGAGCCAGTGTCTTCTAGATGTGATCGATATGTATACAGCAGGTGACCCAATGGATGCAGACATCCGCTGGACACATCTTAAACCCAGAGAAATTTGTGAGCTGATATATGCAAAGTATCAACAAAAGACGAGCATCACAACTATAAAAAAGCTGCTAAGGCAACTAGGTTTTCGTCGCCGCAAAGCGCAAAAGAATGTGACGATGGGGCAAGTAGAAAACCGCAATGAACAATTTGAAAATATTGCCCGCTTGCGCCAACTTTACCAGAAAAATGGCAATCCTATTATCAGTATGGATACCAAAAAGAAAGAATATTTGGGAAACTTCTACCGAGATGGACACCTTTATACCCAACAAGTGATTGAAACCAATGACCATGATTTTGTCAGTACGGCCGAAGGCGTCATCATTCCACATGCGCTTTATGACTTGAAATACAATCACGGCTATATTCATCTAGGAACCAGCAAAGATACCAGCCAATTTGCGTGCGACAGCATTCGACATTGGTGGCTCACAGCAGGCAAGCACCTTTATCCGCAGGCAACCTCTATTCTGATACTTTGCGATGGTGGTGGCAGCAATAGTTCACATTATTATATATTCAAAGAGGAGTTGCAAAAGCTTGTCAATGAAATTGGTATAGCGATTCGTATTGCTCACTACCCACCTTATTGCTCAAAATACAACCCTATTGAGCATCGCTTGTTTCCACATGTCACACGAGCATGTCAAGGTATTGTATTCAAAAGTGTTGCCTTAGTTCAAGAATTGATTTCCCGAACAAAAACTTCAAAAGGGTTAACCGTGACGGTAAAGGTTTTTGAAAAGGTTTACCAAACAAGTCGCAAGGTTTCAGAATCATTCATGGCTGAAATGCCTATCATTTTTGATGATTATCTGCCCAAGTGGAATTATATGGCCAAACCTTTTCTTGAACATACGACAGTTATTTAATACTCAATCCTTATCAAAAAAATTATCAAACATCGCGTGATGTGACGGGCGAATTGACAACGGCCGTTCGTCAACGCGGCATGGAGATGGGACTTTATTATTCTGGAGGACTCGATTGGACATTTAATGATTCTGTCATTCGCGACATCCCTTCACATTTTGGTTGTGTGGGGCAAACTCCTGAGTTCATTGCCTACGTGGATGCCCATTGGCGCGAACTGATTGATCGCTATGAACCCGCCGTTTTATGGGGTGATATTGGTTATCCAGCGGAGGCTGATCTGCCAAAGCTGTTTGCGGACTACTACAACCGCATCCCCCATGGCGTGATTAATGATCGTTTTGCTCAGGAGCTGCCCGATACGCTAGACACATCAGAAGCTGTCACCAATCCGACAAACGAACATTTTGATTTTATTACCCCTGAATACAGTGCGTTTGATCGCATCAGAAATGTGAAGTGGGAATGTACACGCGGTATCGGCTACTCCTATGCCTATAACCTGAATGAAACAATCGAAACCCATCTTTCATTTGCCGAATTGGTGCATTTACTGGTCGATGTTGTCAGCAAAAATGGGAATTTGTTGCTGGGTGTGGGACCGATGGCAGATGGCACAATTCCTGCTATACAAAAGCAGCGTCTGGATGAGCTTG
>CAYGMR010000093.1:0-12348 GCA_964350725.1 uncultured Ardenticatenaceae bacterium
GCGGGCGGCAGAATCGTCAGGCCAAATTGGATAAACTGTACGCAACTTTAAGTCATCTTCATAGCCATCATTACTTATACAAATAACATATTTAGTATTCAAGGAGTTGTTTTTCATAAATTTTAATCTAAAAATCTTTTGATTTTAATCCGTTTTTTACCGATTCCATGTGCTTCATACCAGTGAATTTCTGCTAAACGCACTTCATTATTAAACAAGCTGACCGTGGCCACACCTTTAAGTTTACGCCAGCGACCTTTCCCAAAGCGTTTTTGCAGTATATGTAATTCCCTAATGTTTTGACCTATGGCAATCGTTTCAATGTTGACAATTTCGGTGACGATTTCAAAACCCATATATAAACATCTTAACAGTATCGAACTAAAAACTCAAGAACATAATTGATTTTATCTGAAGGACAAAAGAAATGACAGACAAACCAAGCACATGGCAAGAACGTATTACGGGCGAATGGCATGGGATACCTTCTGTTTTTGATGCAGAAGGCAACCATGTGGGCTACAACAAAGTTTTTCGCGAAAGCTCGTTTGAGGGAGATCGCGTAACCTATACAATGGATACTCGTTTGGATGCGGTGGGACCGCTGCGGGCACGTTTTGAGGCCAGCGAATTTAGTTTTGGTGTGGACGACCGCGGCGGTGACCGTGTGTATATGGGGCCTGATTTTATGGGTGCAGGGCATCCGTTCGGGGCGCTGGTGGATGCGCATTATTATTCGCCGGGCTGGACGAGTGATCTGCGCACGATGGTGCATGTGTTGGAAGATGGTGAGACGCAAGTGTACTCGTCGCTTTTGTATGATGGCCCCACAATCAATGGCGTTTTTAATGGCATTTACCGCGTAGCTTTCGATTACCACACCAATCCAGAAACTAAAAAACGGATTGATGCGTTTGTGGCGCAAGAAAAGGCAGCGGGCAAAAAACCGCATGTGCTGCCGATGAAATTTGCGGGGCGTTGGACAGGCGAGATGCAGGTTTTTGATGCCAAGCAGCAGCCCATCGGTACAAATCAGGTAACCATCAACTATACGCCTGTTTCTTTATTACGCGCGGAAGTAGAGATAACCGTTTCGGGTGTAATGGAACGTAGTTTCAAATTCTTACGGGCGCGCAACGGGATTCGGCATACATTTGAGGGGCCGGATGTGTTTGGTAATGGGATCGCCTACGGCCGTTCCCTCTACACCAGCCAACATTTCTACGGCGAAGCACTCAAAATCCGTGGTCGTGAATTCATCATTGATGACGATTTCACAATGAGCGTGGTCTGGGATTGGCTGGCTTCGAATAAACGCAAATATATGTCTTTTGGTTTGTTCAAATGGGAACAAGGCGAACAGGTTCTGAAAACGAGTTATTAGTATGAAAAGTGTTGTAATTACAGGCAGTACACGCGGGATTGGGTATGGTTTGGCAGAGCAGTTTTTGGAACGCGGCTGTCAGGTTGTCGTTAACGGCCGTTCCTCCGCAAGTGTCAATGCAAAAGTCACCATTCTGGGTGAAAAATATGGCGCAGACAAAGTTGCAGGGCAAGCGGGCGATGTGACCCAACCAGAAGACCATCAAGCGTTGTGGGATACGGCCGTTGCCACATTCGGCAAGGTCGACATCCTGATCAACAACGCCGGCATCGGCCATCCAATGATGATGGTGTGGGAAATTCCAACCGATCTGGTTAATCGCGTGGTCGATATTGATATGAAAGGGGTCATTTTCGGTTCACAAATCGCCATTCGCGGGATGCAGGAGCAAGGGTTTGGTCATCTTTACAATATGGAAGGGTTCGGCAGCAACGGCCGTACACGTCCTGGCATCTCAGTGTATGGCACAACCAAAGCAGGCGTGCGCTTCTTAACGCAATCATTGACCGCCGAGACGAAAGAGTCGGCCGTTAAAGTCAGCGCGCTTAGCCCCGGCATCGTCATCACTGAATTCATCACCGACCAATACAAAGATGATCCGCAAGGATTGGAAGACGCCAAACGCATTTTCAACATTCTCGGTGATCGTGTCGAAACCGTCACGCCCTGGCTGGTTGACAAAGTGCTGTCCAACGAGAAAAGCGGCGCACGTTTTGAATGGCTCACGCCTGGCAAAATCACCTGGCGCTTTATGACAGCACGCTTTAACAAGCGCGATTTGTTTGAGGAATAACGCGGGCAAATAAAACTTGATAGTTATTCCCGCATATTATCCAAATCGCCTTCTCAATGAAGCTGACCGCGTAGTTTACAAACTTCACGCTGTTGGTAGCTTTGAATCAGCAACCGCAAAGCCTGATCAATAAGTTGATGCATATTTGCAATCCCGGTTAACTGCTGTGCTTGCAACAATAAGTCATCATCAATCTCAATATTTATACGCATGAGTCACCTTAAGTCCTAAGTTTAAGCTTATAAGATTCATATGCACAATACAAGGTTTTCATGTCAATAAACACAGATACATTTAAGCAAGCCATGTCCAAATTCGCTACTGGTGTGACGGTGGTGACGACACTTCATCAAGACACACCCATCGGCATCACCGTCAGTGCTTTTAGCAGCCTGAGCCTGGAGCCGCCGCTGGTGATGATTAACTTAGGCAAACATCTTTTCACCCACAAAGTCATCGCCGACAGTGGTGTTTTTGCGGTTAACATCCTGGGCGCACATCAAAAAGAGATGGGGTTGCGCTTTGCCGGAATGCTGCCGGGCGTGGAGGATCGGTTTGCAGGGATTGAGTTGGCGACGGCCGTTACCAACTGCCCCATCCTGCCTGATGCCCTCGCCTGGGTCGATTGCCGTGTCTGGCAAACATATGACGGCGGCGACCACACCATCTTCGTCGGCGAAGTGCTCGATGTTTATGCCGGCACAGAAGACACCCCCTTGCTCTATCACAGCCGTTTATGGCGGCGCAGCGAGTCGTTGGAACTGCCAACCGTGCCGCGCACAGTCACCTTAATCGACGTCGGCCCGCGTGATGGCATTCAAACCCAAAAAACAATCATCCCAGTTAACCAAAAAATCGCCATGATTCAAGGGTTGGTCGACGCTGGCCTGAAAAATATTCAAGTCACCTCATTTGTGCATCCACGTGTTGTGCCCCAGTTGGCTGATGCTGAAGAAGTCTGTGCGCGGCTGCCCAAAACCGACGATGTCAATTTTAGCGCCTTAGTACTGAATATGCGCGGTTTAGAACGTGCCCATGCAGCCGGTATCAAACATGTCGATATGGGCGTACCCGCCAGTGAAACGTTGAGCCAGAAAAACGCCAACAGCAGCATCGCAGAAGGGATGCAGCGCATGGAAGCAATGGTCAGCCAGGCACACACCTGGGGCATGACGGTGCGCGGCGGCGTGCAAACAGCCTTTGGTTGTGTGTATGAAGGTAAAATTGATCGTGGTTGGGTGGTTGCACTGGCCAAACGTTTCCTGGCGATGGGTGTGGATGAACTGTCACTGGCAGATTCATCGGGGATGGGCAATCCACAACAAATCAGACGGACGGTTCAAGAATTAATGCCGCTGGTCGGTGATGTGCCCATTGTGATGCATTTACACGATACACGCGGCATGGGCTTGGCGAATTTGCTTTCAGCACTCAAAAGCGGTGTCACAGCCTTCGACACTTCATTTGGCGGCCTGGGTGGTTGTCCATTTATTCAGGGTGCAAAGGGCAATATAGCGACTGAGGATACAGCTTATATGTTACATGAAATGGGGCTCGAAACGGGGGTTGATATTGGTAAGGTAACGGCCGTTTCCAAACAAATCGGTGAATTTCTGGGTGTCGAGCTGCCGAGCAAGATATATCAATTAGGGGATTGAACCACAGAGATCACAGAGAACACAGAGGATTTCTTATGCGGGAGATAAACGAGATTACGAGTCAAATAATTGGTGCGGCAATAGAGGTTCACAAGCAATTGGGGCCAGGGTTGTTGGAATCAGCATATGAGGCATGTTTAGCATATGAGTTAATTGACAGAGGGTTGCAAATTGAACATCAGAAACCATTACCAGTGCGATACAAGGATGTGCAGCTTGACGCAGGTTATCGACTTGATTTATTAGTCCAAGACATTGTTATTGTAGAATTAAAAGCAGTTGAAAAAATTTTGCCCATTCATGAAGCCCAAATCTTATCGTACCTAAAATTATCAGGGATAAAAGTGGGTCTGCTGATAAATTTCAACGTCAAACTACTCAAAAACGGAATCAAACGCTTCTCTCTCTAATCTCTAAATATCTCTGTGAACTCTGTGGTGAAAAAATGACTCAAACAATAGCGGAAAAAATTATCTCACAACATACCGGTCGAAGCGTTCAGGCGGGCGATCTAGCCATCGTGCCAGTAGACGGAGCGATGGCCACGGACACGACAGCACCTTTGGCGATCAAAGCGTTTCGCGAAATGGGCGGTACACAGTTGTGGGATGCCTCCAAGATGTGGTTGGTGCTAGACCATGCCGTGCCCGCGCCCAACGAACGCATCAGCAACCTACACCAAATGATGCGCGCATTTGCGCGTGAGATGGATTGTAAATTATACGAAGCCGGGCAGGGCATTTGTCATCAACTCATGGTTGAAAATCATCATGCCCGACCGGGCGAGATATTTCTGGGTGCGGATTCACATACACCTACGCTAGGTGCAGTCGGCACTTTTGCAACCGGTGTCGGCTCAACCGATCTGGCAGCAGTCATGTTGACCGGCCAAACCTGGTTGAAGGTACCGCACACGATCAAGATTGAATTAAACGGCCGTCTCCGACCCGGCGTCGTAGCCAAAGATGTGATTTTGTATCTGGTGGGCAAATTAGGTATTGCCGGTGCAACCTATGCGGCAGTGGAGTTTACAGGAACGGCCGTTGCGTCCATGACCCTCGCCAGCCGCATGACTCTCGCCAACATGGTTGCTGAAATGGGCGCAAAAACAGGGTTGGTTGACACCACAGGTCTAGATTTACCTTATGCTTTCGAACCAATTCACCCTGATCCACATGCCAGCTACCATAAAGTCTATCATGTTGATGTGTCTACTTTACGCCCACAAATTGCCATTCCTCATTCGCCAGACAATGTTGTCGACATCAACAAAGTCGTCGGGCAAAAAGTAAACATGGCGTTTATTGGTTCTTGCACCAACAGCCGTCTGGAAGATTGGCACGCAGCCGCACAGATTCTAGCCGGCAAACAAATTGCGCCGGGGGTGCGATTGTTGATCGCCCCGGCATCTAAAACGGTCTTCGACCAAGGTTTGCGTGATGGCACGGTGCAAATTCTATCCGATGCAGGTGCCACATTTATCACTGCGGGCTGCGGCCCCTGTGTGGGCACGCATCAAGGCGTGCCAGGCGATGGCGAAGTGGTCATTTCCACCACAAATCGCAACTTTCGCGGACGCATGGGCAATCCACATTCAAAGGTTTATTTAGCTTCACCAGCAGTTGTCGCCGCAACGGCCGTTGTCGGTGAAATAATCGATCCAGCAGAGCTACACAATGGAATTACAAGTTAAACCGGTAAACATAGAAGACGCACAAAAATTTGTTTTATGGCGCTATGAACCACCTTATGCTGTCTATAATGTCATCGACGATCCGGCCGACAACGAACAAATAAAAGAACAAATTGACTACTTTTTAGACCCGGCAGTCAACTGTCATGTCATCACGGACCGCAACAACGACCTGCTCGGTTTGATAACATTCGGTGCCGATGGTCAGGTTCCTGGCGGCGATTACAGCGCTGAGGCGCTAGACATCGGCATGGGTATCCGGCCGGATTTGACAGGCCAAGGCAGAGGCAATGCTTTCATTACTGCCGCAATTGATTTCGCTGTCAAAGCCTATCAACCAACCATGCTGCGCACAACAGTGGCCACCTTCAACAAACGTGCCCAACGCCTCTGTCTACGCGCTGGCTTCACCATTGTGGATGAATTTGTAGCCACAACCTGGACAAAGAAACCGTTTTACATCCTGACAAAAACTTTATGAACATAATCACCGCGCCTACCCATATCTATGGCGACAATATCGACACAGACCGCATCATTCCTGGCAAATACACCAAAACACTCGACCTGAGTCATTTGGCAGAACATGTTCTCGAAGACCTGGATCCGACGTTCAAGGATCGTGTTCAGCCAGGTGATATCCTGGTCGCTGGCGAAAATTTTGGCTGTGGCTCTTCACGAGAACAAGCGCCGTTGGCACTCAAAGCCGCCGGGGTCAGTGCCGTGGTCGCCACCTATTTCGCACGCATTTTCTTCCGCAATGCGATCAATATCGGGTTACCGGTTGTGGAAATCGGGCCACATACTATTCAATCAGAAGCGATTGTGACAATAGATCTGCTCAATGGAACAGTAACTGACAACACAAGTGGAAACATTTACACGGCAGCAAAAATGCCTGGGGTAATGGTTGATATTTTACAAGTGGGCGGGTTGGTTAATTATTTGCGGAAACATGGGACATATTAGGATGAATATTGCGTATTGCGTGTTGCGTAAAAGCTTCTTTGATTTGACAACAATGCAATTGCTTTTGAGTAAAAAAGAACTATGACTTACGATAATTGGCTCAAAACAATCCCTTCTGAAATCATAAAAGACCCATTATGGAATATGATGTTGTATCGTCAAGCGCTATTTCTAGGTGAATTAGCCTGGTTTGATAGTTCAAAGTTATCTCAAGACCGGCGAACTTTGCGACTATCGGACCAACTGTATCGCGCCACCGGAAAAATTAGTAGCAATATTGCAGAAGGATATAGTAAGGCTTCTGGCAAAGATCAAGCACACTTCTATGAATATGCTCTTGGTTCCGCTCGCGAAGCACGCGATTGGTATTACAAAGGGCGCCATATTTTGGGCAACGACGTTTTCTTTCATCGCGCCCGACTCCTTGTACACATCATTCGTCAATTGCTCAGACTTATCCCCAAACATCGCGGCAAAAAAATTCAGGAAGAACAAGCAGATTACACAAGTTATTCTTTAAACGACCTCCTCCAACAAGTACCTATGTCACCTGATACGCAATACGCAATACGTAATACAAAATCGGAGCCACCTTCATGACCAACCCTTTACCCTTATCCAACCTTCGCGTCCTCGAATTCACCCACGCCGTTTTAGGGCCAACAACCGGCCTGCTTCTGGCTGATTTTGGGGCAGAAGTCATTAAAATCGAACCAGCACCCAGTGGTGATTCCACGCGTAAGCTCAAAGGCTTCGGCATGGGCTTTGCGCCCTACACCAATCGCAACAAAAAAAGCCTTGCTGTCAACATCAAAACGGATGAAGGCAAAACGATTGTGCATAAATTATTGGCAACGGCCGATATCCTCATCGAAAACTTTGGCCCCGGCACCATGGATCGGCTCGGCTTTGGCTACGATGATTTATGTGGACCCTATCCACAGCTCATTTACTGCACCCTGAAAGGTTTTATGCCTGGGCCCTACGAAAAACGCATGGCACTGGATGAAGTTGTGCAAATGATGTCAGGCCTGGCCTATATGACTGGCCGCCCTGGCGATCCATTACGCGCTGGGGCTTCTGTGGTCGATATCATGACCGGCATGTACGGTGCGATGGGGGTTATGTTGGCACTGCGCGAACGTGAAATAACTGGCAAGGGGCAGATGGTCAAAAGCACTTTGTTTGAAACGGCCGTCTTCCTCATGGGACAACATATGGCATATGCGGCCGTATCAGGACAACCTGTGCCGCCCATGCCTGCGCGTGTCAGTGCCTGGGGTATCTACCACCAATTCGACGTAAAAGATGGCGAACGTGTTTTCGTGGGTGTAACCAGTGACAAACAATGGCTGCGGTTTTGTGAGGCCTTTGAGCGTCCAGACTTATTGGCTGATGAGCGTATTGCGACTAATAACGGCCGTGTCACCCATCAAGAATGGCTGCTGCCGGAACTGCGTACTATGTTCGCCGCAATGTCCAAGGCAGAACTGCTGCGCCTCTGCGAAAAAGCGGACCTCCCTTTTTCACCCATTGCGCATCCCGAAGATTTATTCGACGACCCACATCTGACCCAAAGCGGTGGCTTGTTAGAAACCATCTTGCCTGACGGCCGTACAACCAAACTACCGCGCACACCGATTCAACTCGGCGATCAAAAATGGGATTTACGTAACGATCCGCCGCAAGTCGGCGCCGATACAACCGACATTTTAACCGAACTAGACTATACAGCAGAAGAAATTCAAGCAATGGCAGCGGCCAAAATAATTGTCGCGTAGTTTTTAACGACGTTTTACATATCACGACAAACCCACAACTAGGAAACTGGATGGCATGGATAGAAGAAAACGCAGATATGAATTTTGACCAAATCCGTGTCACCTAAAATTAACGCATACCTGTCCTGAGCGCAGCAAAGGATAGCAAACATTTTGCAGACAAACCCTGTGTAACGCAAGAAATTGGGTTACGCAATACGCAACACGAGGAAAACATGACTCCAAACCTTGACCTACTCATCAAAAACATCCGCATCGTACGGCCGAATCAAAATTCACTTGATTTGTTAGATGTGGGCATCAAAAACGGCCGTTTCGCCCAAATCGCCCCCAACATCCCCCCAGAAAGTGCCAAAAAAATATTTGATGGGGCTAATTTGCTTGCCTTCCCCGGCCTCGTCGATGCGCATACACATGTCGGCATCTACCAGCCGCTCGCAGACGATGCCATCACCGAGAGCAAAGCGGCGGCCATGGGCGGTGTCACCACAACATTAACCTATTTCCGCACTGGCGAATATTATCTAAACAAGGGCGGCCCCTACCAACAATTTTTCCCCGAAGTACTCGACATCTCGCAAGGCAAATATTGGGTCGATTATGGTTACCATCTTGCGCCAATCAATAAACAGCATATCGAGGAAATGCCTATGTTGATGGAAGAGTTTGGCGTTTCATCGTTCAAGATTTTTACGTTTTATGGTGGACATGGAACACACGGCCGCTCCGACAAGCAGCACAACTTCCTCAAACGCGGAGCAGGCGAACGTTACGATTTTGCCCATTTCGAATTCATCATGCGGCGCATCAGCGCCATGTTGCAGCAATATCCGCAGCAAGCCCCCTACATCAGCCTCAGTCTACACTGCGAAATCGCCGACATTCTCAACGCCTATACGGCTCTAGTTGAACGTGATGGCAAACTCAAAGGGCTGCACGCCTACAACGCCGCCCGTCCACCCCATTCTGAAGGATTGGCTGTTTTCATTGCCGCTTATCTGGCCTACGAAACCGACTGCCTCAATATCAACCTGCTGCATCTCAGCTCGCGTAAAGCTGTGCAAGCCGCACTGATGATGCAAGACCTCTTCCCACACATCAACTTCCGCCGCGAAGTCACCGTCGGCCATCTATTGCTCGATATCGATACACCCACCCAGGTGTTGGCTAAAGTCAATCCGCCGATTCGACCGCGTGAAGATGTCGAATTTCTGTGGGAAAAAGTACTCAATCGCGAGATCGATTGGATAGCCAGCGACCATGCGTGCTGCCGCAGCGAAATCAAATACAATGCCGACCATCCCGACGATATTTGGATGTCCAAATCTGGCTTCGGCGGCACCGAATATCTGCTTTCTGGTGTGTTCAGTGAAGGCAGCAAACGTGGCATGTCACCCAACCATATGGCCGAAATGCTCTGTTGGAATCCGGCGCAGCGTTATGGCCTGCTCAACAAAGGCGACATCGCCATCGGCTATGACGCTGATTTAGTGCTGTTCGATCCGCATGAAACATTCACAGTGCGTGCGGCCGAATCTGAATCGCAACAAGGGTACACGCCCTTCGAAGGGCAAGAACTCAGCGGCAAAGTCAAACAAACTTTCCTGCGCGGCAATCTGGTTTATGATAATGGCGATATCGTCGGGCCGCCGCTGGGTGTTTATCAGAAACGGCCGTTTACCAAATAGGGCGTGTTGACATTTCACTGTTTAGACAATTTTTGAACCACAGAGACCACAGAGAACTCAGAGTTTTCGTAGTTTTTTACTCAAATTCTCTGTGAACTCCGTGTCCTCTGTGGTGAATTTCCTAAATGTCAACAGAACCTAAGGAGTTTCCGTGAGCGAAGACTCACCAAAATCAATTTAACCCGCATCGAATTTATATGAATTCGTGGAAATTGGATGCTATTCTCAGGAGAGAAACCTTATGCGTGACATCGACATCTTACTCGACCTATTCAAATCACAAACAAAAGCGATCAACAAAGTGATGACAGATATTCCAGATGAATGTTTGTATTGGCAAGCTGATGCTGAAGCCAATAGTATTGGCCTCACCGTTTGGCATTTGGCACGTATTGCCGATGTCACCGCCACCATCATCCTCAACAGCAAAACCCCAATGGAACAGGCCTGGTTCACATCTGGTTGGGCGGAAAAGACAAATTATAATCCCATGGGCAAAGGCTGGATGGGCACCGGTATGTTAACCGGCTTCACCCAAGAAGATGTTGCCGAAATCCCGCCCATGCCGGCCGCCGATTACCTGGCATATTTTAACGAAACATACACCACCCTCACCCAACACCTTCAAGCATTGCCGGCAGATGGTTTAGAGCAAATTTTAGAAGGCATGGGCAACAGCAAGCCGGTTTATTTTTGGTATCGTCTAACCATCATTGATGCCATGCGCCATACCGGTGAAATCTTCGCCCTTAAGGCAATGTGGGAACGAACCCAACAACAAGCGGAGCCAACAGCATGATCACACATATCGTTTTGATTAAATTGAAAGAACCAACTGAGGAGAATATGGCAACGGCCGTTGCCACAATCCGCGCCATGAACGGCAAAATCCCCATCCTCAAATCACTCGAGGTCGGCGAGGATGTCATCCGCTCCACACGTTCCTACGACATCGGCCTCATCGCCCGCTTCGACAGCCTGGATGATTTACAAACATATCAAACACACCCCGTTCACCTGCCTGTTTTAGCATACCTGCGCGGGGTGATGGATAGCGTTGTCGCAGTAGATTACGAAAGCTAGAAAAGACAGAAGACAAAAGACGGAAGGTAGAAAATTCGGTCATTCATCCGCCGTCCTTCGTCAAAATACGGAGAAAACCATGGAAAAATTCACCGGAGAACTATTTGTTGAATGCATGACAGCGGCTGAACGTGCGCGTGCTGAACGTGTGGAAAGCGTCCTGCCTGCACTGCGCGAAGCTGCCGCAGCAGCGGATGCCAGCGGCGAATTTTATATGCCCCACATCAAAACCCTGCGCGATGCTGGCTTGTTAGGCATGATCGTGCCTGAAGCATACGGTGGCTTAGGCGGCGGGCTGCGTGATTTGGCCGCCACAACCTTCGCCTTGGCTACAGCCTGTCCCTCGACCGCCCTGGCCTACTTTTTCCATTGCAGCAGTGCCTCACGCGGATTGCTGCCATTGGAAGCAATCGAAGCAGGGCTGTTTTCCGACGAAGAGATTCCCAAAGTACGTGATTTTGCTGAAAAGGTGCTCACCAAAATGGGACAAAATGGGTTGTGGCTGGCGAATTTTGCCAGCGAATCAGTCAAATCTTCCACCAGCGCCGTTTTTATTTCCACAGAAGCAGCACCAACCGACGGTGGCTGGATATTAAATGGTGTCAAAAGTTTTGGTTGTGCCACCGGTGTCGCTGATGAATATCTGGTCACTGCCAAAATCGCAGGCACAGACACGGCCGATGGTATCGCGCTGTTCCTCGTTGGCCGCGATGCTGAAGGTATCGCGGAGCGCCAGAAATGGGATGCGCTGGGTATGCGTGCAACTGCCACACATGGCATTATCCTCAATGATGTTTTTATCCAAGAGGCGGATGCGTTAGCAATTCCTGGTGCCTTTGTGCGTATGATGCAAATGAGCCGTGGTAGTTTTGTCGGCAATCAGTTGGCAGGCATCGCTTGTTATTTGGGTGCTGCACAACGAGTTTATGATTATGCCCTGGAGTTCACCACCAACTTAAAATTTCGAGATACGGGTAAACCAATCGCTTCCAGCCCATTTCATCAAGAGTTGTTCGGCAAAATGACGGTTGATCTCGAAACCGCCTATTTATGGCTACGGCGACAATTGGAATTAGAAACGGCCGTTCCGCCTCTCCTACCCAAACAACGCGTCGTCATGCAATGGCGCATGTGTAAAGGGGAAGTCTGCGAAGCTGCCGAACGTATCGCCCTCAATGCGCTCAAAGCATGTGGCACCAGCAACACCGGTAACAGCGGCATCATCGCCCGCAGTGTGCGCGACATCACCATGGGACTTGTACAAGCCTTCCCTGCTGAACGCGGTCGCCTAGAAGTCGC
>CAYGMR010000093.1:12448-14422 GCA_964350725.1 uncultured Ardenticatenaceae bacterium
CTGCGTAATCTGTTGAAAAAATTTAAATGACACAAGCTCCATTTCCTATCGGCTCCGTCGCCCACACCCTCATGCAAATGCGTGGGGTTTGGCATGACCATGTAGAAATTTTTGACCTGGCAGGCAATCCATTGGCGGATGATGCGCACAGTGGTTCACCCGGCCCAGCTCCTTACGATAATTTAGTGTATATTGATTTTGATGGCGAGATTTATACCCAAACCAATGTGACCTTCCGCGGACGGCCGTTACACGCAAAAACCTTCTCTGGCAAATTGATAGACGGGATACTCGTCTTCGACAGGCTCGGCCCTGAAGCCCCCGTCCACATTGGTGTGTCTGGGGGTCCTGGCATTTTATTCTTCCTGGCACGCGACATCACCGAGGCGCTGCAGCGTTACAGTGAACCAGATTGTGTACGTTTGCTTGGGCCAGGACAGCGCACGCGCACCACCGTTTTATATCGTGGCGGAACGGCCGTTCGTACCCTCACTGCTTATGGTCAAAAACTCGCTCCCACCGCCGCCCACCGCGTCGCCGATGATCCACGCGGACAAAACGGCCCCGTACATGCCATGCGCAGCAATACCAAAGTATTTGAAAAGACTCAAATGAGGAAAACAGATGATTGACCCAATCGACGCAGTTCCACCACTTCTAGATTATATCGACGGGCAGTTTATGCCGCCGACAGACATGCTTCCGCAATCGAATCATGATCCCAACACAGGTGAATCGATCCAACAACAACGAGCCACTTCCCCTGAAAATCTAGAACGCGCGCTGCAAGCTGCCGACCGCATTCATCGTGACGGCCGTTGGCGGAATTTGCCGCCGTCCACGCGTGCCGATCTATTGGAACAGGCCGCCGATTGGCTGGCAGCACGGGTTGATGAAATTGGCACACTCGAAGCCCATACGACCGGCATCATCATCAACACATCCAAAATGGTCAACCAGATTACGCATCTGACCTATCGTGCAGCAGCAGAACAACTGCGCGGGGGCTGGACAGATGCCACTTTGCCGGGGCCACATGGTGATGTCGAAATTTTGCGTCGACCGTGGGGGCCAGCCGCTTGCATCGCGCCCTGGAATGCACCCGCCGCTTTAGCTGCCCACAAAGTTGCCAATGCGCTGGCGGCAGGCTGTCCGGTGATTCTCAAGCCGTCGGAATGGGCACCCTATTCGGCCGTTTATTTGGCGCAAGCAGCAGAGGCTGTCGGTATGCCACCGGGCGTTTTCCAAATCGTGAATGGTGGGACGGCAGTTGGTGCAGCAGTGGTTAGCGATCCGCGCATTCGCTGTGTGTCATTTACAGGCGGGCTGCACGGTGGACGCGCTGTGGCACAGGCATGTGCTGTCGATTTTAAGCCACTGCAATTGGAATTAGGCGGCAATAATGCATTGGTTGTGCTGGATGATGCAGATTTGGATGCAACGGCCGCCGGTATTGTTACCGGCATGACCACACTCAACGGACAATGGTGCCGCGCATTGGGGCGTATGCTTGTGCAAGAAAATATTTACAATGATTTAATGGAACGTGCTTTTGATACCCTGGCGGCGGTGAAAATTGGACATTCATTGGATGTGACCAGTCAGATGGGGCCATTGGTGCATAAGGGACATCAAGATCATGTGGCAACGGCCGTTTCCAATCTGCAAGCAAAAGGGGGTACAATCCATCAAGTCACACCCTTGCCCGATCTGCCCGGCACGTTCTTTCCACCCACATTAATTACAGGCGTTGAATCTGAAGATAGTTTGGAAGAAATTTTTGGCCCAGTAACGGCCGTCCACACCTTCAAAACCGACGCTGAAGCCGTTGCCTTGGCCAATCAAGCACCCTATGGCTTGGGTGGTTACGTCTTCGGCAGCGAGCAACGTGCCCTGGCTGTCGCCCGCCAAATGGAAACCGGCGGCGTCAAAATCAATGGCGTCAGCCTAATTGGTTTGCACCCCATGGCACCC
>CAYGMR010000094.1:0-14053 GCA_964350725.1 uncultured Ardenticatenaceae bacterium
TCTTGCGCCAACGCATCGCCAGTTTTGAATCGCCCACCAACCAACTAGAAATAGATGAATTGGAATCCGAACTTTTGGGCAGTATTTCAATCAATGATCTGCGCAAAAACCTGAACGAGATCAACACCTATATGGAACAAGAGTGTGCTTCTGCTGCCGCCCGTTATGGTGTTGAGCTGGATGCTTCTCTCATCACTGGCATCGATCCGCCGCACGAAGTCGAATCTGCCCTCGCCGCCATCAACACCGCCCACAATGTCGTTCAATCGGAAATCAGTCTGGCCAAAGCACAAGCAGACCAAACCATCGTGCAATCTAAACGTGCCGTAGAAATCGAAACATTGCGTGCGCAAGCAGAGGTCGAGCCCTTGAATTCCATGGCCGAACAATTGCGTGTTCTCAAAACCAACGGCCCCGAAGTCCTGGAAGCCTATCTACGCAATGTGCGTCTAGGATTATTTAAAGAAGCCAAAAACATTATTGTGGAGATTGAAAATGAGTAATTTCATGATTGCACTGGTTGTCGCATTTTTCTTTTTTCTGATCGTCGAACCTATCATCCGTTGGCTCATGCGCGTGTTTGGCTTTTATGCCATCGTCGAGGAAGGCACTTGCCATGTTTATGTGCTTTTTGGCAACGTTGTCGGCATCTTCCGTGAACCGGGTTTACAGTTGTTATGGCTCAAGATGGGGCCACGCGCCTTCATAATCAATATTTTAGGCGATCGGCATATTCTAGATATGCGCTTGGATCAAGAATATTTACGCAGTTTGCCCGTCAACTCTGAGGAAGGTGCGCCTATGGGCATTGGCATCTGGTATGAAATGAATGTCAGTGATCCGGTGGCCTACTTATTCAAAAACACTGACCCCGCTGGCTCGCTTTCTGCCAATGTACGCAACGCCACGGTGCGCACCCTGAGTAATATGCCACTTGGCGATATGCTCGAAACCCGTCATACGATGAGCCGTGCTGTACGCGCCGAAGTGTCACCCAAATCAGAAGAGTGGGGCTACAAACTAGGCTCTGTCTATATCCGTAAAGTCCATTTCCGTGATGCGGATATGATTTTGCAAATCGAGGAAAAGGTGGTTAACCGGCTGCGGCAGGTAACTTCTGCCATTCGACAAGATGGTGCGAATCGGGTCAGCATTATCACCAATTCAGCCGAACGGCGTGCGGCTGTCGAGTTCGCCAGAGCGAATGCGATGCGCCCGCAGATTGTCGGTGCCGCGCTGCATAAAATCAGTTCTGACCCTGAAGTTGCCAACGCGATGTTTGAAGTCCTGGAAAATGAAAACATCTTGGCTAGCGAAGGGAAAATCACACTGGTTCCAAAAGGTCACGATTTTATGAAGCAGGCCTTGGCGGCTGAATCAGCCAAAACCTAACGCGCTTAGTACGGGATCACTATTTGTGGCAGGGAAAACACAAATGTTGATCCCACGCCCATTTGGCTGACAACATCAATGTCACCACCATGCGCTTCCACAATGCCCTTGGCGATGGCTAAACCAAGACCAGAGCCACCTTGTTCTCGTACGCGGGCACTGTCGGCACGCCAGAAACGGCCGAATACCTGTTCCTGTTGCTCGGCGGTCAATCCTGGCCCACTGTCTTGAATATGAACCTCGGCACTGGCGGCATGGGTCGTTAATTTGACATGTACAATGGGCGGCGTTTGACTGCCCTGGGGTGCATAGCGCAGCGCATTGGCGATGAGATTAGCCAAGACTTGATGAATGCGTGCAGCATCGGCCGTTACCGTGGCCGTTTGGACTAAATCAGTGGTAAAACGGATACCATCGGCCTCAGCCAGCGGCGCAAAAGCGGCGGCGGCCTGCTGCACAATAGCACTCAGATCAACAACCTGCATATCCAGCGGCAATTGCCCAGCTTCGACTAACGAGAGCGTACGTACATCGTTCACCAAACGGCCGAGATGTAATGTTTCTTCGTGGATAACAGCCAGATTTTCTGGGGTTGGGGGAAAGACACCATCAAGCATCGCTTCCAGATGGCTCTGAATAACGCTAATGGGGGTGCGTAAGTCGTGTGCGGTGTCGGCAAGAAGCTGTTGGCGCTGCGCTTCGGCCGTTTCCAATGCATGTGCCATCTGGTTAAAATGTTCGCCCAGTTCACCCAATTCATCCTGGCTAGTAACAGCGACTTGCTGGCTCAAATCGCCAGCAGCCACGGCTTGGGTCGCGTGTGTCAGTTGACGCAACGGCCGTGTCAGGCGCTGTGCCAAGAATAAACCCAAAATCAAGGCAAAGACCAACGCAACAAGACCCGCCCAAATAATCGCCTGATTAACCGCCAACAAAAACTGTTCGCCAGCGCGGCCAACACCACCGCCAGCCGGGTCGGCCCATAAACGTCCAACCTCTTTGCCCGCAACAATAATGGGGAATGAAACATCGAACTCAGCCTGATTGCGCCCTTGGCCGCCGCGCACGCCAACCTGCTGTCCAGTTTCATCCGTCACCCGCAAGAAATAGCCGCCGGTTTCAGGTCCCAGGCCACTGTCGCGCAGCACCTGGTTAACGCCATCCCAACTCGCTTGGGCAGCATAAAATGTAGCTAAATTTGTTTGTAGACTTTGTAACTGGCTGTTCTCATCTGCTTGTAAAAATCGCTGGAAGGATACGGCCGTTGCGCGATTAGCCCCATAAGCAACCAACACGACCCCTACCAGGGCGACAAACACAAAAGCAGCGGTCAGTTTAACCCAAAGTTTTGTTCGCATGAATGTCTAGAGATTTGAATTGAAACGGTAGCCAACACCAAACACAGTGAGAATATAGTCTGGCTGACCCGGATCGATTTCTATTTTTTTGCGCAAATTCTTGATATGTACATCCACAGTGCGCTCATAGCCATCATACGCAAAACCTTGTGCCCGTTCTAGCAGTTCCATACGGCTAAAGGCACGTCCAGGGTTGGTCATAAATGTGTTCAGCAAGCTATATTCCATGGGTGTTAATTCAATTTCTTGTCCAGCAACTGAAACCATATGCGCATCACGATCCAATTGCAGTTGACCGGCACGCAACAGGTTACTTTCAGGCGTTGCCGCTCCGCTGCGCCGCAAGACAGCACGCACACGGGCAACCAGTTCACGCGGACTAAACGGCTTGGTGATGTAATCATCAGCGCCCATTTCTAAACCCAACACCTTGTCGGCTTCATCAATGCGTGCTGTGAGCGCAATGATTGGCGCTTTGCCTTCACGATTATATTCACGCATAAAGGCAAAGCCATCCATAACGGGCATCATTATGTCTAAGATGATTAGGTCGGGCTGCTGCTCACGTGCAACAAATAACGCTTGCCGTCCATCATTGGCACTGACAACCCGATAGCCAGCTTGTTCTAAATAGCCACGCACGACAGAAACTAAATTAACTTCATCATCAACGATAAGTATTAATTGGCTCATAGTTGTCTATTTTACCCGAAGAGTGTGGCTGTTGAAAAAGCATTTAGCCGGTCAACACAAAACTGACCGGCTGAATGCTTAATACTGAATACCAAATGTCCCTATTGTTGTCCGTAGCCGCCGCCACGGGCTGCACCGCTCCAAAACGGCCGTCCCAATTCATCGCGCAAGGTAATTGTGCTGCCATCGGCTAGATTGGTAATGGTACCCACTTTAAATTCATCATTTTCCCAATAGCCGGTAACCTCAAGTTCGTCACCAATTTGTATGACATAACCTTGTGCGCCCAGATAGTCAGGGCCAGTGCCCACTAACATTTCACCCTCTGCTGTCTGCAAGATCATATCGATGCCAGCAGCAGGCGCTTGTAGGACGCTTCCTGTTATGGTGAGCCATTCATGGGCTTGCGCAGTCAGGTTTTGCAAATTTTCTTGCTGCCGGTTTTGCGCATTGCTCTCGCTATTATTGCGATTACCTTGCCCTTGGACACCTTGATCTTGGCTACTCTGACCCTGATTTCCTTGGCCTTGGTTTCCCTGGCCTTGATTACCTTCTATTGGGTTAACTTCTTGTAACCCATTACCCTGACCACGACTTCCTTGGCCTTTTAACTCCTGCTCACCTTGTTGTCCACTCTGCTGCCCCTGCCCCAGAGATGCCTGATTGTTCTTGTCTTGCCGCTCATCCGCATTAGACACGGCTCCTTGCCCTTGATTATTCCGTTGACTGAGCGGCTCATGTTCGTCCTGATTCTGATATTGACGGTCACCACCGCCCTGCGTGACATTTTCTGCGGACTCGTTGACCTTCTCAGATTTAGTGATTGTACGGTTGGCTGCGCCAACAATAAGCACACCACTAAATAAAACAAATAATGTAATTAAAGTGATTTTTTTTAACATTTTCAATGCTCCTAAATAATGCGAATGTTCAGTCAGGTACTCGGCCTAGCTGATTCCTAAAGTGCTGAAAGTTTACAAAGATTAAATTTGCGCAGTTGCGCGCTTACGTAGTGATAAAAAGAAACGTTGTGTCACATTGACCACCCAACGCCAATGAATAACAAAATGGATGATGGCAGCAACAATCATGATGACTGCTGACCATGTATGGATTAAATCCCAGGTAGTGCGCGTGAAAAGGAAACCGGGATCCCAACCGAGGGTGCGACCGCCTTGGTAACCGGTAGGCAAGAAGAGGAAGTAGATGCTGGAAACGGCCGTTATCAAAAAACTCAACCCGATCACCGTATCCACGACCAGATTCAGCCGCGCCCCAGACGAAAAACGGGCATCTCCACCCCGTAACGACTGCCATACCCGGTGGCTCATCCGTTTTACCCATGCCCAATGAATAGCAAAATGGACAACCACAGCGATAATCATCAAAACGCCGCCCCACGTATGCATATCATCCCAGGTGGCTCGCCCAAAAAGAAGTGTGAGGCCATAAGCAGGATTGCGCCCGCCCTCATATCCACCAGATGGTAAAAATAGGAAGTAAATACCGGTCAAGATAGCCAATGACGCACCAATGAAAACGGCCGCATCAATGAGCCAATTCTGTCTTGTCTGCCGGGACATTTTAACTTGTTTATCCAAACGCTTTTCCATAAGTTTATCTCCTCAAAAATACGCCAAGCTGCGCAGAAATAATGAAATAATTACTTCTAGTTTATGTCGTAGATATGAAGAAGATGTGAACCCGGCATAGAGATATTGTGAAGCCAAATAGGTGCTCACCCCCCACGCCAACATGAGTAGAAGATAAAATTGGAGCCGGTTAGAAACGGCCGTCCTATAAAAATCCTCTTAAATTTTCAGTACCTCGGTACTCAAAAATCCGCCACTTTTTCGCAACCCTCAAAAAACAACAAATCTGATTAGACAGATGTGTTTTGATCCCCTACACTAAAGTTCAGATTGTATTGTTAATAATAGTGTACCGTATGAAAAAATATCCGTTTTACTTGTTATTACTTGTTTGTATCCTGATGTCATCTGCATGCCGTTTTCTGGAAACAACGTCTGAGGGCGAAGTTGAAGGCACGTTGCTTGTTTGGCATACATGGCCTGAGCCTAATGATATTTTGCTGGATGAGTTGTTTGAAAGTTATACGGCCGTTAACCCCCACGTCACCATCGTCAGCGAATACGTACCAGCAGAACTGCTTGAAAAACGCTTTTCGGAGCAGATTGTCGCCGGGTTAGGCCCCGACATTATCATCGGCGCCGAACTAAACATCCTGCGCAACCTCATAACCGCAGGCAATCTCACCGACCTCATGCCCTACAACATAGATACCGAAGCATTGCTGCCACAAGCCGTTGACGCATTGCGTATTGATGATGCTTTATATGGCTTACCCATTGCCGCCTATACCGATGTCCTCTATTACAACAAAGCATTTGTGGATAAGGCCCCAGAAACATTGCTTGAGTTGTTGGAGGAAGCCAAAACAGGGCAAAAAATCGCGATCCCTATAGATTTCAGCGATGCCTATTGGGGAATTAGTGCCTTCAATGGCAAGATAGTCGATGACAATGGTGCTATCGTCATAGATGATGGCTTCGTCCATTGGTTAAGTTGGCTGCTGCGTGCCAGTGAAGAACCAACCATCATCCTAAATAACAACTACCCAGACCTGTTGCAATCCTTCATTGATGGCGAAGTCGCTTATCTCATTGGTTCCTCCTCCGACTATCCTGTCCTTGTGGAAAGTCTTGAACCAGAACAACTCGGGATTGCATTACTGCCACGCGTACAAGATCAGCCTGGATCTTTCCTGGAGCTGGAGGTAATGGCCATCAGTCAAGTCACGGCCAACGAAACATTAGCCGTGGAGCTATTAAGTTTCCTCACAAATCGCACACACCAACGCGTATTAGCACTCAGTGGATCAGGCCACATTCCCGTCAACCGTCAGGTTAACTTCGATTCAAGATTGGCACCAACCGCAGCAGTTTTGAAAGACCAAAGTGAAGCCACAGTCATCATACCACTGAAGCATGTAGATGTAGAAGATTTTTTACAAGAAGTTGGCACAGAAATTTTTGTACAAGTATTAGCTGGTGTTTTGACACCAGAAGACGCCGCTAAACAACTCAACACCGCCGCCGCCGCCTACAATCTAACCACAACAGAGGAATAAAATTCTTGGTAGATGCCTTATGGAACCCTTAAAGAATGTTCTCAACATATTACAGGTTTACCTGGGTCGCTTTGAAGTCCAGATTCAGTTGATCACTATTTGTATCGTTTTAGTCGTCACATTGTTGGTTGGTTTTCTGTTATGGAAGTTACTATGGCAGCCGTTCCAAACTCTGACCAGAAAGCGACTTGGTGGCACGTTGAGTTCCACACTCAGTTTTCTGATTGCTGAATGCCAGGCGGTTACTTTCCCCGTTTTGGGTTTGATTGGGCTGCAGTATGCCCAAAAGCAATTCGCGACTTTTGGCTGGTTAGATGGATTACTGGCTAAATTCACTCTCGTTTTGTGGCTCTTCATGCTCTTCCAAATTTTCATTGTTAGCCTATATCACCTTGTCGATCCCCATGTTGTGCGCCGCTATCACTATCGACTTTTCATTCCGCTGCTACTCGTATTGCTGTTATTGGAATTATTGAGCGACTTAACGGATCTGCGCATGGTGAGTGGCGTTGTCTTAACAACCGCTTTTAACAGCCCAGTTACCGTCGGTGCGATATTCTTGGCGACGATTGGTCTCTATTTTTGGACCGATACCCTACACGGTTTAGATGATTTAATCTTTAATTTCATCACCAAATACACACGCCTTGATCCTGGTGGCACAAAAGCAGTCTTAACTTTGGCACGCTACGCGCTCATCATTTTAGGCATTTTGTTTGTCATCAATGTGCTTAATTTAGATGCCACCACCGTTGCTGCTATCACTGGCGGTTTGGCAGTCGGCGTTGGTTTTGGCTTACGTGAGGTTTTGAGCAATTTCGTGAGCGGTATTTACTTGTTGTTTGAACGCTCGTTGCATCCCGGTGATGTGATTGAGATGGAAGGTCAATTGAGTGTGGTTCATAATTTAAGTATTCGTTCAACCACTTTGCGTACACTCAATAATGTAGAATTAGTGATACCCAATCAAAGTTTTTTCACATCTCCTTTTAAAACCTTTACCGGCTCAGATAAACAAGTACGCGTCCCGATTATGCTCAACACAGATTGTAATATTGAACCGACCCATGTCATGAAACTCATGCGTAAAACCGCTTTGCAACATGAAGCCGTTTTGAATGATCCTGCTCCCTCCGTTTTTCTTTTGGAGTACGGCAATAATGTGGCTTCATTTCAGCTCAATGTTTGGCTAGATGACCCGGTTCTGATTCCCAAAACGCAAAGTGACATTAAGGTACTGTTGTGGACTGCGCTAGCAGAACATAATATTGATTTACCTTTCCCCGAAATGGAATTGCATTTCCCGAAACGCGTGCCTTTGGATGTGGTCACGACCGAGAAAAACAAAAAACCTCTCTGGCCGGTTAATGCCAGAGAGGCTGCACATAAAGTTTCATCCGCTAACAGCGGCAATGGTTATTCAGTTTGAAACTGTCTAGTACATGTATGTTGACATTTTTAAACCACAGAGGTCATAGAGCGCACAGAGTTTTAGTGGTTTTACTCAAATTCTCCGTGCCCTCTGTGTGCTCTGTGGTGAAATCTATAAATGTCAACAGAACCTAATCTATCTTAGCCGCCGGCGACAATTGTCTGCGCGGTTTGGATAACAGCATCACGGGCAAAATCCCAACCCCAACCCGGCATAATGCCTAAAAAGAAGGTAGTTAAGGCAGTGATGATAACGGCCGTTTTCAAAGGCCAGCCGGCATGAAACTGCGCTTCACCGTCAGATTCATCTGCATACATATACATCAAATAAACCACACGCAGATAGTAAAACGCCGAAACGACACTGGCAATCACCGCGATGATCGTCAGCCAGATCAAACCGGCTTCAATCGCTGTGCTAAAGACATAGAACTTAGCCGCAAAGCCGCCAGTTAAAGGTATGCCCGTCAGAGACAGCATAAAAAAGACCATCGCCAAAGCCATGCCAGGATTGCGTTTTGCCAGACCTTTATAATCGTTGAGCATCACCCCTTGCCCCAACTCTCTCTCCATTGCGATTACAATCGCAAAAGCACCCAAGTTGGTAAAGAGGTAGGCAAACAAATAAAACAGTGCGGCGCTTGTGCCTTCTGACACAGTTGCGCTGGCTGCCACAGCAATCAAAATATAACCCGCGTGTGCAATCGAAGAATAACCTAACATTCGCTTGATATTTTGTTGCACAATCGCGGCCACATTACCCACAATTAAGGTAAGTGTCGCTAGGATAGCAATGGCTGGCATCCAAGCATCACTGGCCTCAGGAAAAGCAACCACTAAGACACGCATCAGGGCCGCGAAGCCAGCGGTTTTGGCACCAACAGACATAAATGCAGTAACGGCCGTTGGTGCACCATCATACACATCCGGCGTCCACATTTGGAAAGGAACGGCCGCAATCTTGAAACCAAAACCCACCAACACCATCGCAATACCCGCATAAAACAGGCCAACCGATTCACTACCAGCTTCTACAATAGAAGGAATTGATGTCGTGCCCGTCGCGCCATACACCAAAGCGATACCAAACACAAAGATCGCCGATGAAAAGGCACCTAACAAAAAGTACTTCATCGCCGACTCTTCCGATTCAGGGCGCGGCCACGCCATACCCGCCATGATGTAAAGGGGAATTGAAAGCAGTTCCAAAGCCAAGAAAATCAAAATCAAATCATTGGCCATGCCCATCAACATCATACCTACCAAAGAGAACAGCATAAGCATGTAAAATTCAGGACGGTCTAAGCCGGTGCGTTTGAGGAAGTTGACCGAAATCAAGACGGTTAACATACCCGTCAACAAAAAGATGATATTCAAGAAGGTGGCAAAGTTGTCCGCCACTAACATGGAATCACCACCAACCGGTGTGAATGTCGCCGTCGGATTATTCCAACCCAAGACCACTTGCACAAAGGCAAGTGCCAACCCGATGAGGGTAAGCAGCGGTGCCCATTTTTTGAGGAACCCCTCAGCGAACAGGTCGATAATCATCAAAATCATGCCGGTTAGGGCCACGATGATTAGCGGGGCAGCGACTACGAAATAAATTGCAGGAACTTGAAACTCCATACTGTTTAGACCTTTCTTCTAATTTGCTCTAATTTTCACAATAATACCACACATCGTGTGTATTTCGTATTGCGTAGATCGAGCATACCATCAATTTAATATCAGACCAATAACCTGGTAACGGCAAGATGCTTGGGTGGTGATCGATTTGGTAAATCCTAAACATTTTCCAAGCGCCTCACGCTAGCTAAATCTCGTTTTCTTTGGGGCGCAGCCAGACACGGTTGCTATGGTAGGTGCTTTGGCCAGCCATGTCACCGAGTACATCGGAGGTTGTCCAGTTGATATTACGGCCGTTGCTCAACTTGCTCCATCTGCCCTTGGGCGCAACCACCACGCCTTGTCGCACTCCATCCGTCACAACCGCCCGTAATTCACACCAGCCACGGCCGTTTTCAACCACAACTTGCTCACCATGCTGAATGCCCCGTGCAGCGGCATCGTCCGGATGAATCTCCACAAAGGGTGTACGTGCTTGACGTAGTAACCCAGGCTGATTCGCCAGGCTGCTGCTCACAAAAAAATGGCCAGCACTCGATATCAAGGATAGGGCTTTTTCAGGGACAAAACGGCCGTTTCTCGCCACAGACCCATCTCCACCGACAAAACCATCATCTTCCACATCCACCCAGCCGGGCAGGGGATCCAACCCTTGATCCGCCATAAATTGACTATATAACTCAACTTTACCGCTCGGTGTGGGGAATTTGCCATCGGCAAAAGGCACGGGCGGGTCAATATTCAGCGCCTGCCAGCCCGTCTTTTGTAAGCTTTCGCGTGTAATACCTTTGAGTGCGGGATTAGAAACGGCCGTTGCCGCCAATATCTCGTCAATCACTGCATCCGCATCTTGCTGCAACCACGGCTCTGCAAAACCCATCTCTGCTGCCAACAAGCGCATCACATCCCAATTGCTTTTGGCTTCACCCAGTGGCGGAATCGCCTGCCGATTATAAGAAACTGTCGCATGGCCATACGCTTTGTGCAAATCAGTTTGTTCCAGTTGGGAGGTTGCAGGCAGGACGATATCAGCATAATCGGCCGTATCCGTCATAAACAATTCATGCACCACTGTAAACAAATCTTCACGTTTCAAGCCCGCAACGACCTTGCCCGCATTCGACGCAATCGCTGCTGGATTGGAGCCAAAGACGAACAAAGATTTGAGCGGCGGTTCGGTTGCTTCACCCAACAAGGCCGCCCCCAGGCGATTCATGTTTACCCAGCGGCCAGGTTGAGGGCATTCATCCCAATAATTCATCGCCTTAAAGTCCCAGGAAACATACCCGCTGGCACTATACATCAAGCCACCACCAGCAACACCATATTGCCCCGTGACTGCCGGTAACGCACAGATCGCACGCGCCGTTTGGCCACCATTATGATTGCGCTGTACACCATCGGCTAGTTTGATCACGCTGGGACGCACAGAAACATACAAACGCGCCAATTTGAGAATATCATCTGCAGGAATTTCGGTAATCTCGGCGACACGTTCAAGTGGATAATCAGCCAGGCGGCGGCGCAATTCTGGCCACCCAACTGTATTGTTATTCAGCCAGTTTTCGTCGTGTTTATTTTCAGCTACGATGGCGTGTGCCATGCCCAATGCCAACGCGCCATCTGTGCCTGGTTTGGGCATGATGTGCCAATCTGCCTTTTTGGCTGTGCGCGTGCGCCGTGGGTCAATCACAACAAGCTGGCAGCCTTCACGTTGGGCTTTGATAATTTGCGACATGAAATGTGGTGCGGTTGATGCAGGATTATGCCCCCACACAATCAACAATTTGCTATGCATCAAGTCTTCATAGGCAGGAATACGGCGTGCGCCTAAGGTCTGGTTGACGGCAAATTCCGCCGCTGCGCCGCAAATCGATCGTTGTAATTGGCTGGCGCCCAGCCGGTTCCAAAAGCGCGTGCTGGTTACACTCATTTGCACCAACCCTAACGTGCCACTGTAGCTGTAGGGCAAGATCGCTTCAGCACCATATTGGTCAATAATTGCCCGCCAATTGTTACCGATTTCTGCAAGGGCAGCTTGCCAACTAATCCGTTTCCATTGTCCGCCGCCTTTGGGGCCTACCCGTTTTAAGGGATATTGCAGACGGTCAGGATGGTAAACATGGTCAAGATACGGCCGTACCTTACCACACAACCAGCCCTGCGTTATAGGATGATCGGGATCGGCATAAAATTTGATGGCACGGCCGTTTTCAACTTCCGTAATCACGGAGCACGTATCGGGACAATCATGGGGGCAAGCACCATAAATTTTTTCGATCATTTTATCCTCGAGGAGTGGATAGTACGGGGTAAAGCGACTGGGTCAGACAGCGCGTTAAACCCAGTGCCCTACACTGCCAACACCTCACACGATACTAAAAGTGTGCTGGTGCACAATCGTCTGCTGCGGTAGCAGATGCACAAAATTGTAACCCGGCCGCTCATAAAAATCGGGTTGCACCAGTTCTTCATCCGGCCAGGCTGTGAATTGGGAGAAGGTGCTTTTAACGGCCGTATACACAATTCCATCACGCACTGTTTGCATTGAACGGTGCACATGCCCATAAAACACGCCCCGTAACCGTTCACGCGCAGGTAACAACGCTTGATGAAACTCAGTGCCATTTAACAGCAGCATATTCGTGTCCATCCAGGTGGAATTCATGGGCAATATCGGGAAATGCACAAACACAGTCAGCGGCGGCCCTTCAGATTGCGCTTCACGCTGCACGATTTCGATTTGATCAGCAGATAAGATGCCGTGCGGCTGAATTTCAGTTGGCCCTTGGCCGTCTAATACCAGAAAACGATACCCCTTTACTTCAAAGGCGTAAGTCAGTTTATCTGGATTGGCAAGCAGATCTTGTTTGGGGCCTATGGACATATGTTGTTTGATGGATACGGCCGTGTCATGATTGCCATTCACATAATAAACAGGCACCTGAATGCGTCCCAAAGTCTTCGCCGCCCGTGCGTACGCTTCAGGAGATGGATTTGAAACCACATCGCCAGTATGCACCACAAAATCAGGCTGCACCGGCAGCGTGTTGATAATATCAACTATGCGCTGCGCATGTGGCAAGGACAGCTGACCGTGGCGACTGTAGCCAGTCGTAGGGCCTATATGTGTGTCGCTAATATGGACAAAATAAACATCTTCTGTTGGAATCAAAGGGGAACCCCAGGAAATTTTATTTATCCACTACATACTGGATGGTTTACGTAGCGCGTAGTGCGTCATACGCACTACAGGTTTCGCATTACGCACTACGTACTATTAATTTCTAATTTCTAAGGCATTGCAATCATTGTCGAATTCAGGTCAGCGACCAACGTCGACACTGATGCGTCCATCAAATTAAAAAAGCCAGATGGTGCAATGCCGATCCAGAAGATGAAGACCAAAAAGGCCAACATGATGACTAATTGCAATTTATTGAGATCAACAAGTTTCTCGTTTTTAGCATTGCTCACCGGGCCCATGAACACCCGTTGGAACATCCATAAGAGATAAATAGCGGCTAAAATCACGCCGCTGGTGGCGAATGCGGTATAAATCCAAGCCGTCGAACCTAACGAGACTGCACCCATTGAACCCAGCAAAATGGTGAACTCACCCACGAAGCCATTGAGACCCGGCAGCCCCATGCTCGATAGAACTACAATCAGCGTCAAAATCGAAAACACTGGCATGATCTTCCAAATGCCGCCAAATTCAGACATCTCACGAGTGTGTCGCTGTTCGTAAATAATACCAACAATAAAGAATAATGCGCCCGAACTAATGCCATGATTAAAGCCTTGCAAGATCGCGCCTTGAATACCCGCATTATTTAATGCGAATATACCCAGCATCACAAAGCCAAGATGGCTGATACTAGAATAGGCCACAAGTTTCTTCACATCGGTTTGAGCAAAGGCCACTATCGCACCATAAATGATGCCAATAATGGCTAAAACAGCGATGAAGGGCGCAAATTGCGCCGAAGCTTCGGGGAACAATGGCAAGTTAAAACGAATAAAACCATAGGTACCCATTTTCAACAGCACACCCGCCAAGATGATCGAACCAGCCGTCGGCGCTTCAGTATGTGCGTCGGGTAACCACGAATGGAATGGGAAAACAGGCACTTTGATGGCAAATGCAATCGCAAAGCCGACAAATAACAACGCTTGCACATTTGCAAATGCTTCGCGCCCCGCGATGAGTTCAGGCACACCAAAGGTGCCATTGGTGATACCCATATACAGAATCGCCAACAACATCAGCAAGGAGCCCGCCATTGTGTAAAGGAAGAATTTGATCGCCGCGTAAACGCGCTTCTGCCCACCCCAAATGCCAATGAGAAAATACATCGGAATCAGTGTGAATTCCCAGAAGACATAAAACAGGAAC
>CAYGMR010000094.1:14063-14415 GCA_964350725.1 uncultured Ardenticatenaceae bacterium
GCCAAAGGTCTTCAAACCGCACCAAATGCTGATCAAAAAAAACGCCCATCATACCCACAAGCAATAACAGCATAAAAATGTAATATTGCTTGACGTTCTCGGTGATACCGCTCCAGGAGGAGGCCATCGCTAGCATGGTGATGAAGCTGGTCAACAGTACCATCAGGATGCTGACGCCATCGACGCCCATGTAGTAGGATATGCCCCAGGAGGGGATCCAAGCGACGCGCTCAACCAATTGCAGACCAGCCACACTCGAATCATACAAAGCTAGTATGATTAACGTGCCGATGAAACTAGCAACGGCCGTAACATTGGCAATATATTTAACGTTAGCATCGCTCTCTCTTTT
>CAYGMR010000095.1:0-13048 GCA_964350725.1 uncultured Ardenticatenaceae bacterium
CGGGAGTGGATGGGAGTCGAACCCACCGCCGCTTGCTCCGCGCAACCAGCCACTGATGTTGAAGACCAGGGCGCCCACCGGGACACAACCACTCCCAAAAAAATTTTCAACCAAGTTTACAACATTTTCAGCTAAATCAATAATCGCATTATTATAAGAGGTCCTTTGTAAGACTTGCCTTAAGCCATAAAAATTATAATAATTAAGCAAAACTCATCCAGAGAGGTGGAGGGAACGGCCCGATGAAACCTCAGCAACCAAGGTGTTAGGTAAACAGTCTAACGAGCCATGGTGCTAACTCCGACAGACAATAGTCTGAGAGATGAGAGGACCACATGTATGTAAAACTTGGGCCTCTCGCAATGAGAGGCTTTTTTATTCGCTCGTGGCCGATCTCCTGACCGAGCCACTTACATCAACTATCTTGAAACAGAAACAATATGACAAAAACAAACCTGCTCAAACAATTACTCGATGAACACATTTTGGTGATGGATGGCGCGATGGGTTCGCTGCTGCAAACGTATCAACTCGATGAAGCTGGCTTTCGTGGCGCGCCGCTTGCCAACCACGACCATGATGTACGCGGCAACAACGATTTGCTCAATCTGACACAACCGGAAATCGTGCGTGCTGTGCATGACGCTTATTTGGAGGCCGGCGCTGACATCATCACGACCAATACGTTTAATGCCAATGCCATTTCGCAGGCAGACTATAACTTATCGCATCTGGCTTATGAAATGAATTTGGAGGCAGCTCGCCACGCACACGCAACGGCCGTTGCTGCCACTGCCCAAAACCCCGCTAAACCCCGCTTCGTTGCCGGTTCCCTCGGCCCACTCAATCGCACACTCTCGCTTTCGCCCGATGTCAACGACCCTGGTTATCGCAATGTCACCTGGGATGAAGTTGTTGCCGCTTATTACGATGCAGCCCGTGGCTTAATGGACGGCGGCGCCGACATCATCCTCATCGAAACGATATTCGACACCCTCAATGCCAAAGGCGCGATTTTTGCTGTCAAAACCTTGTTTGAAGAACGCGGTGAATCACTGCCAATCATGGTTTCTGGCACCATCACCGATGCCAGCGGCCGTACTTTGTCTGGCCAAACGATGGAAGCGTTTTATTACTCGATTCGTCATGCCGACGCATTGATTGTAGGGTTGAATTGTTCATTGGGACCCGGGGCGTTACGGCCGTATATTACCACCATCTCTAAACTAGCCGACACCTACGTCAGCATCTATCCCAACGCGGGTCTGCCCAACGAATTTGGTGAATTTGATGAAACGCCCGAAGTGATGGCACCTGTATTGCAAGATTTCGCCAAAGAAGGGTTGGTCAATATCGTCGGGGGTTGCTGTGGCACCACACCCGCCCACATCCAAAAATTTGTAGAGGCAGTCGCTGGTTTACCACCTCGGCCAATCCCACAGCATGATCCGGTCACGCGCTTGAGCGGTTTAGAACCGCTCGTAATCACCCCAGAACTCAACTTTGTCAATGTCGGTGAACGCACCAATGTCACTGGCTCACGCCGCTTTGCACGCTTGATCAAAGATGAAGATTATGACAAAGCGTTGACCGTGGCACGTCAACAAGTCATCAACGGGGCCCAAATCATCGACATTAATATGGATGAAGGCATGTTGGACTCAGTAGCCGCCATGCGCCGTTTCCTGAACTTAATCGCCACCGAACCTGACATCGCCCGTGTACCCATTATGCTCGACTCATCCAAATGGGCGGTAATTGAAGCCGGTTTGCAATGTGTGCAAGGCAAAGCGATCGTCAACTCCATCAGCATGAAAGAGGGCGAAGCTGAGTTTATTCGCCAGGCAAAATTAGCGCGTAAATATGGTGCGGCCGTTATTGTGATGGCATTTGATGAAGAGGGACAAGCAGACTCGGTTCAACGCAAAACTGAAATTTGCCAACGGGCTTACCAAATACTCACTGCAGACCTCGGTTTTCCGCCCGAAGATATCATCTTCGACCCCAATATCTTCGCCATTGCCACCGGCATCGAAGAACATAATGGATATGGCATCGCTTATATCGAAGCGACACGCTGGATCAAACAAAATCTACCCCATGCGCTCGTCAGTGGTGGCGTTAGCAATATTTCCTTCTCGTACCGCGGCAATGATACCGTGCGCGAAGCGATTCATGCCGCCTTCCTTTATCACGCTATCCAGGCGGGTATGGATATGGGGATTGTGAATGCAGGCCAGTTGGAAGTATATGCCGAAGTAGAACCGGAACTGCTTGAACTCGTCGAAGATGTGCTTTTTAACCGCCGCCCAGATGCGACAGATAGACTCGTCACCCGTGCAGAAACGGTGAAAGGTAAAAAGAAAACGCAGCTGGAAGACCTGGCGTGGCGTGACGCACCCGTCGAAGATCGCATAACACATGCGTTGGTAAAAGGGATTGGCGACTTTATTGTGGCTGATGTGGAAGAATCACGCCCTCATTTCAAAGAAACGATAGAGATCATCGAAGGGCCCTTGATGGCCGGCATGAATGTGGTCGGTGATTTATTTGGGGCTGGCAAAATGTTCCTGCCACAAGTGGTCAAAAGTGCGCGTGTGATGAAACTAGCAGTCGCCTATTTGATCCCGTTTATTGAAGCTGAACAAAAAGCATCTGGTGAGATTCGCAAAAACGGCAAAATCTTGATGGCAACGGTGAAAGGGGATGTGCATGACATTGGCAAAAATATCGTCGGCGTGGTGCTGGGCTGTAACAATTATGATGTCATCGATCTGGGCGTGATGGTACCGGCTGAAAAAATTCTGGCAACGGCGCGCGCAGAAAATGTCGATATTATCGGTTTGAGTGGGCTGATCACCCCGTCACTCGAAGAAATGCGGTATGTGGCCAGTGAGTTAGAGCGCGAAGGATTCAAGTTACCGCTGTTAATTGGTGGCGCAACCACATCGAAAATGCATACGGCCGTTAAGATCGAACCCAACTATAAACAAGGCCCCACCATCCATGTTGTCGATGCGTCACGCGCCGTAGGTGTGGCTTCAAAATTATTGAGCCCTGACCAGCGCGACGAATTTATTGCCGCTTCGCAAGCTGAATATGAATCGATCCGCAGCAAACATGCTGGGCGTACGTCACGCAAACGGCTGCGAACAATACAAGATGCACGCCGCAACAAATACAAGATCGATTGGGATAGTTATACGCCACCTGTGCCTACCTTCACCGGTACGCGGGCTTTTGAAGATATTGATTTAGGAGAGATACGGCCGTATATCGACTGGACACCTTTCTTCACCGCCTGGGAACTCACCGGCAAATACCCACGTATCTTTGAAGATGAGATCGTCGGCGAATCGGCACGTCAGCTATTTGCAGATGCGCAAGAAATGCTCAACTGTATCATCAACGAAAAATGGCTTACCGCCAGGGCAGTCATCGGGCTCTTCCCGGCCAACAGCCAGGAAGATGACATTCTTGTTTGTGCTGGCAATGGCACAACCACAACGATTCATTGCCTGCGCCAGCAAATGGAAAAACCACCAGGACGACCAAATTATGCCTTGTCCGATTACATTATGCCCGCAGGTAACGGCAAACAAGATTATATCGGCATGTTTGCCGTCACAGCTGGCATTGGCTTAAAAGAGGTGGTGGCGCGTTTTGAGGCTGCACATGATGATTACAATGCGATTATTGCCAAAGCATTAGCGGACCGGCTGGCCGAAGCATTAGCCGAATATATGCATAAGCGCGTGCGTGAAGAGTTTTGGGCTTTTAGCGATATGGAACCTTTGGATAATGCTGCCTTGATCAAAGAACAATATCGCGGCATCCGCCCTGCGCCTGGCTACCCCTCTTGCCCCGACCACACAGAAAAAGGGGAACTGTTCCGTGTGCTGGATGCAACTGCTCAAGCGAATATCATCCTGACGGAAAATTTTGCGATGACACCGGCGGCTTCAGTCAGTGGCTACTATTTTGCCCATCCTGAAGCAGCTTATTTTGGACTCGGCCGTATCGGCAAAGATCAAGTCGAGGACTATGCGCAGCGCAAAGGATTAACTATCAAAAAAACAGAACGTTGGTTAGCCTCCAATCTCGGGTATGACCCTAAATAAAAACTGGAAATATTGCCATTTGCGACTACAAGTGGCATAATGTAGTCGCAAATGGAGGATCATATGACATCAACAGTAGGGATACGAGAACTTAAAACAAATCTAAGCGCCTATATGCGGCGCGTTAAAGCGGGTGAATCAGTCATCATCACAGAACATGGCAACCCAGTTGGGCAAATTATTCCTATTAGCGAGTCAGTTGAAGCAAAGATGCATGCTTTGGTAGAAAGTGGGTTTGCTGAATGGAATGGTGAAAAGTTTGTAGCGCATACACCTACCATAAAATTACAAGGAAAGCGTACAATCGCAAGCATCGTCAGTGAAAATCGAGAATGATTCTATACCTGGATACAAGTGCCATTGTAAAACAATTTATTGAGGAACCAGGCTCACAAGAAGTCGTTACAGCTTTACAGCAAGCCGAAATCATAGGAACCGCAATTATCACCAAGACAGAAACTATTGCGGCAATCGCAAAAACCGTTCGCATAGGACTTGTCCCACAAAACATTGCAGAAGGCTTAGTGCAAATTTTCTATCAACAATGGCTACAAATTTTTCGTATTGAAGTTAATGAAATGTTGGTCGCAAGAGCCAGCATGGTTGCTTGGGATTTAGGGTTGCGTGGCTACGACGCCATTCACCTGGCAGCTGCTTTGATTTGGCAAGAAAGTTCAAATGTGGAAGTAAAAATGTTCACCTTTGACAAACAACTGTGGAATGCAGCCAAAAAGCGTGATTTAGATGTATTTCCCCAAAATTTGAATGCTTTTCTAGAAACGGCCGATCCCAATTATTTCTAACAATAACCTTATCTCCCATTGGCAAAAACAGCCCTCTTGTTTACAATCCCATCATGCGCATTGGAGTACTCTCAGACACCCATAATAACATTGGCAATTTACGCCAAGCATTGCAAATTTTCCGCGAGAAGGGTATCTCGACTCTTATTCACTGCGGTGACATGGCCAATATCACTACAGCCCAGCAGATGGCAGGCTTCAATGTCATCTATGTCAGCGGCAACACAGATAGTCCCGTAGAAGGTGTCAAAGACGCTGTTTGGCTGCTTAATCCCAACCATAACGAAATTGGAAATGTGTATAGTGGCAAAATAGATGGCGTTAACATTGCTGCAACCCACGGTCATTTAACACAAGAATTAGATAAACTGATCAAAGCAAACAAATATGCGTTTGTTTTTCATGGCCATACGCACCGCAAACGAGATGAAACCATCAAAAAAACACGTGTGATCAATCCCGGTGCATTAGGTGGCGCACGCTATGAGCCGCGTACCATTGCCATTGTTGACCTGTCAGAGGGTCATGTCAAATTTTTTGAGGTTTCAAATTTTTAAAGAGAAGTTATGCGATTTTTAGTAACGGGTGGAGCTGGTTTTCTAGGCTCTGCTTTAGCAAACAGATTGGTTTCTGAAGGGCATGTTGTCAATGTGTTGGATGATTTGAGCAACGGCCGTTCTGAACATTTATCACCAGACGTCCACTTCAACAAAGGCGACATCGACAATATCCCTTTGCTGTGGTCACTGCTACATGACGTTGATTGTGTCTATCATTTGGCTGCAAGAGTCTCGGTGGCACAATCGATCCTGCACCCACGCGATTACAACCGTGTCAACGTCGGGGGCACCGTCAGCTTGATGGAAGCGATGCGCGACACTGGCGTACGGCGCGTTGTTTTTACTTCATCGGGGGCGATATACGGCCGTCAACACAACGAACCCGTCAGTGAAGACCATACCCCCAACCTTGACTCCCCTTATGCTGTCAGCAAATGGGCGGCCGAACAATACATTCACACCATCGGTGAACTTTATGGCCTGGAGACCGTCGCACTGCGTATATTTAATGCTTTCGGCCCACGCCAAAGCCTGCCGCTTTCACACGCGCCAGTCGTACCACGCTTTATGCAGCAAGCTCTGACAGGCGGTTCTTTAGTATTATTTGGTGATGGCTCTCAAACGCGCGATTTTGTCTACGTCGATGATGTGCTCAATGCTCTCATTAAAGCAGCCACAGCCCGCCATATCAATCGCAGCGTCCTCAACATTGGCAGCGGCATCGAAACCAGCATCAATGACCTCGTCAATCAAATTGAAATCGTGACCGGCTGTAAGGTTAATCGCATCTATAATCAAGCGAACATTGGAGGCGTGCGACGCCTGGTTGCCAATATCAGTCGCGCGCAAGAACTGTTAGATTTCGAACCACAAATGACGCTGACAGAGGGGTTAAGGCGTATGTTGGCTGAAGATATTCGCTTCAATAATCTTACACTCGAAAAAATTCCGCTGGCTTAAACGACATAGTTCAATTCTCACGCAATTATCTTTCCAAATCACTGCGGGTTGATTGCGATTCATAAATCCGCTTTGATTGCGTGTTGATTTCTGAACCGTATCAAAAAGCGGGAACCTGATTGATATGCTTCAATCAGGTTCCCGCCTGCGTTACACACATCTTTGCTTATTGTGTGGCGGCTGGAGCTGTATAAGGTGTGGCCACAGGCGCACTAAAAGTCAATGAGCCAGAGGCAGTCGCCAATGTCAAGGTTGTACCATTGATTGTGTAACTGCTGGCAGACTGCAAACTACTAAGATACCCCTGTTCTTGAATCATCACATCCTCAGGACACATTTGGCTTGTGTTTGTGATAGGCCCTATAGAGATATTGTTAGTATTACCAGAGGCAAGTGTGGTTGTATAGCTCGCATTGTAGTTATTACAACCAGCAAAACCAGCTATAGACCCATTGCCAAACTCCAACGAGATGGAGGTGCCTGGCAGCACATTATTGAGCAACCAGGTCGTGCCAGCCAGCGATGCGTTGATGCTAATGCTCATGCTGGCGCTGTCACTCAACCCGTTCGCATCCGTAACGGTCACAGACGGATAGTAAACGCCTGGTAAAGAATAGATCGTCGAGAACGTGTTATCTGGGATGGAGCTGCTATTGTTGCCGTCACCTGACTGCCATTGATAACCGGTGATGGCAGCAGTGCCCTGTTGTGAAGCGGAGGCACTGAATGTCACAGAGTCACCAACATTTGCCATTGTGGGGCCTTCGATAACGGCCGTTGGCGGTGTGACTTCAACCACAGGTGTTATCTGGATCGCTTTTTCGGTCGTATTCGTTAAACCAGACCTGTCCGTGACGGTCAATTTAACGGTGAAAGTGCCGGCCTGGTTATAGCTGTATTGGATTGTTTGACCAGAAAGCCGTGCTCCATCGCCCATATCCCAAGCATAGCTGCTAATCGGTGTCGAACCAGCCTGTGACTGCGAACCATCAAACATAAGCGCTTGACCCGTCACTGCTAAATCTTCACTGATGATAACGGCCGTTGGCCCTGTGGGTGCTTGTGGTGGAATTGATGAATAGTTCATCGTGCCGCCATCGACAGTTAAAATTTGCAATTGGCTGCCATTGACCGAATAAGAAACTGCGGCTGGCAACAATTGCAGGAACGTATCCTCTTGTGTTTGCAAAGCATCGCTCGTGCAAGCGGCGCGTGTCGAATTCAAATTGCTAATCGTTAATTTGTTACCTTGCTCTGCCTTGTAGGCACCGTTGTAATCATTACAACCCGTTTTGCCATTAATGGAGCTGCCGTCTGATGCAAAGAAAGCAGTTGGATTGCTGCCAGGAATGGCATTCAAGGCCTCATATGAAATTAAATACCAGGTAATGTTCTGCAGTTCATTGGCCTGATCCAGAATCGGCGTACTGTTAAACGTCAAGATGCCATTGGCTGTACTGATAAGCAGCTGGTTGCCTGCACGGTCAAAGCCATAAGCTGATTGCAGCCAGGTGAAATAACTGCTTTCTTGCTGACCCACGGCTTGTTGACATGCTTTCTTGGTCGAGGCAATCGGTGCAACAGAGAAGTTGGGGCCGATGCTGGCATTGTAAGCATTACAACCACCCGAACCACTAACATCACCCGTGATGCCATCTTCATTGATGTTGAAGCCAGCCGTGATTTCTGTACCAGGGAGAACCGGATTGTCGCCAAAGGCAGAGAGATACCAGAAAGTGCCAGCTAATGGGGTCAGATCAACTGTTTCCTCGCCAATTTCTGGTTGGGTAGCCTCAAAGTTCAAGGCCTGCATCGATTCACCTTCACCATAAGGCAACTGCAAGATATTGCCAATGATGCGATAGCTCGTGGCAGCGTTGAGACCTAGAAAAAACTGTTGTTCAGCTTCGAAGTTACCAGCGTTAAAGGGACAATCTGCATTATTCGTTAGGGAAGGCAAGTTGATTTTAATATTGGTCAAGTCAGCAGTAAAAGTGGCATTGTATTCGTTACAATCGGTGTTACCGACGACGGTGCCAGTCGGCAGATCGGGCAGACGGCTAAATGTGGCGGTAAAGTTTTCACCTTCGATAGGTGGCTGTGGATCGGTGATGCTGCCCCAGGAAACTAATGTCCACAGTGTTCCCAGTAAGGGTTCGCGATCAGCCGTAAATAGGATGTCGCCACTTTCTCCCCGCACGATCAACTGGTCTCCCAAGATTTCATAGACTGTAGCGCTCTCGATGTTGGCAAGATAAGCTTGTTCCAACTGTACCAATTCATCACCAGGACATAACATCATGGTCATTGCCATAGGGCTATCAACAGTGAGTGAATGCACAGGTGGATTGGTGCTGATATCGCTGCTGGTCGTATAGCTGGTGCTGTAATTATTACAGCCAGCATTGCCGCCCAACGTGCCAGCATCGGCCGTTTCTCCCGGAGTAAAGAGCGCAGTCATCACGATTTCTGCGGGGATAGGTTGACCATTGACCATCACTGCTTGCCACAACACATTTTCCAACGGCAAACTGAGCGAGGTATAGTTGAGCACACCCCCATCATATGTGATTTGCATGTTGGGGCCGCTGATCTGATAGGTTTGGGCACTGCTGAGCGCTGCCAAATAAGCTGCTTCCTGGTCTGCACCAATGGGACACAGCATCATTGTGCCCGCCACGGGACCAACGCTGATGTTCTCGCCATCGAGGGTGTAGCTGGTAGAATAGTTGTTGCAGGTAGCATTGCCGGCAACGGTTCCTGTGGTTTCGGAATTAGCGGCGAATTCGGCCGTTACGGCCGTTCCTTCCTCAATCATTGTCAAATCATCCGGATCGCCATAAGAAACCAACTGCCAAATGGGGCCATCCAGCGGGGTCGTGCCGGGGATGTAGACGAGTTTCTCCGCATAAGGCTGACCACTGCTGTAGGTCAATTCCAGATTGCCGTTTTCATTCAGTGCCCAGCCGTTGACCGTTTCGAGTGCTGCAAAATAAGTACTTTCGGCTTCCATGCTGCCTTCGCAAGCCATCATGGTGGAGCCAATCGGACCATTGATGGTGAGACCGCCATCGTCGGTTGATTCGTAGCTGGTGAAGTAATTGTTACAGCCACCACTGCCACTCATCTGATTATCTGTGCTGTTGAATACGGCCGTTATCACAATGCCTTCTTCAACAACGGTCGGATTAAGCGCATCGCCATAACCAACCAAGACCCAGACTTGATCGGCCACTTCGCCCCACCGATAAATGGGTTGGCTAATTGCGACCTCATCACTGGATGAGGCTGGTTGTTCGGTGGTGGTTGTGTCTTCGGTAACGGCCGTTTCGTCAGTAGATTCGGCCGTTTCTGGTGCAACTTCAGGTGTTTGATCACTGCAAGCTGCCAAAACTAGCATAAATGCCAGCAGGGACATGATCAAAAACCCGAGGTTTTTTCTATTTATTTTTTTCATTCTAACGTCTCCTCTTAGGCACTTACGCGCCACATCAAAAATATTTTGTCAACAATCATTTTGACACAGATACAGAGGAACGCAGATATTTTTATCCATATTCCTCCTATAGATAACACTCATTTCATCAATATTACAACTAAACATATTACGACTGCTCTACTCACGGATTACTCTTTGCCTATGAACCTCAAATGGGGCAGTCATTATTAAGTGATACCTAAATTCTTCTGCACAATCCAAAAAAAAATGAGCAGTCCGTGTTAATAACGAACTGCTCATCATATTTGTTCCTATGCCGAAGGTGGGATTCGAACCCACACGGACGTAAAGCCCACTACGCCCTGAACGTAGCGCGTCTGCCAGTTTCGCCACTTCGGCTTAAGATGGCGAGATTGTACCAATTCACGACTAAATGTCAATATTTGGCACGGTTCAAGAAGCCACGTACTTTCTTTACAATTTATAGCCGCGTTTTGGAAATCGCGGCTCTTAGGCCTTATCTTATCAAGTAAAATCACATGAGAACTAAATTAATCCGATGCAACGTTGTATAATCGCTTATGGTATTCATATTAAACCGATCTACACTGAGTCTTATTTTTAGCAGAAAAATGACACGGATTTTCGCAAACTGATAGTTTTTTTCGCGGAAATTAACGTTAGGTAAACCGCGATAAGTCTTTTGAAATAGATTGTTCGTAACATCGCGGTTTCCTTGAGGAATTCACAAAATCACGGTTGTTTTTGGTCAAAATATTTTTTGTGAATTACCTAATTCGATGTAAATTTTTATAGGCATACAATTATGGGCAATTCATTGAAGTTATTTAAAGTACGCGGTATCGATATTCGGCTGCATTTCACATTTCCACTCATCTTAATATGGGCAGCGATCCAATTTGGAGCTTTATCGGGAAATTTTGAAGGAGCCATCTTTGGGATTATTGCCGTCACACTTTTATTTGTATTGGTAACCCTGCACGAGCTTGGCCATAGTTTTGCCGCCCAATATTATGGGGTGCCGGTTAAACAAATTGTTTTGTCTCCCATCGGGGGCGTGGCTCAATTAGCGCGCATCCCAGATAAACCGCTGCAAGAACTCGTGATTGCGATTGCCGGGCCTGCAGTCAACATCATCATCGCTATCCTCATGTCGCTGGCTTTGTTAATCCCCAATCATGATTTAGCCAACATTAATTTGGCACTTTCTGGGGAAGCCGGCTTAACGTTTACGGCCGTCTATACATACATATTTGTATCCAATATCTTCTTGGCTGTTTTCAATTTACTGCCAGCCTTCCCCATGGACGGGGGTCGTATCTTACGCGCCCTGTTGGCACTGCGTTTGGATTATACGAAAGCGACCAATATTGCTGTGTTAATTGGCCGTGTGTTTGCTGTTGGTTTAGGTATTTTTGGTTTGTCTAATGGCAACTTTTTCCAAGTGATGATCGCTTTTTTCATCTTTGGTGCTGGCAGCCAAGAGGCAAAATACACGCAAATCCGCCATACGCTAAAAAAATATACAGTGGGTCAAGTTTATACGGCCGATGCCTATCGCCTAGAACCCAATTATACCCTGCAACAAGCAGCTAATTTGCTTGCGTACACAAAACAACAGGATTTCCCAGTTGTTTTGGGTGATCGTCTGGTAGGGTTTTTGTCGGGTTCACAGTTACAGGCAGCATTGCAAACGCATTCAGCTTATGAATATGTAACGGCCGTTATGCAGCGCAATATCACCCCGGTCACACCCAACACAGATTTATTTACTGTCCAAAATCGCATGATCGCCGAGAATTTAGAAGCTTTGCCGGTAGTTTCTGTGGGCAACGGCCGTTTCTTGGGCATCATCACGCGCCAAAATTTCAACCGCATTAATAAGCAGTCAACTAATAATTCACAAGAACCGATCATCGTTGATGCTGTTTAGTACCTTATCAGTAAAGTTCTTGTTTTTTGTACAAGGATTTTCGCCACGAATGACACGAATTTTACGAATTTAGGCCATTTTAATTCGTGTCATTGGTGAAATTCGTGGCAGTTTTTTTCTGGTTTATCCAGGTTAGGTATTAGGAATTCACCACAGAGCGCACAGAGCGAACAGAGTTTTAAAGGATTTTCCAAAAAATCTCTGTGAACTTTGTGCGCTCCGTGGTTCAAAAAATATTTACTTAATTGCGTTCGAAGAGGTTGGCGAGCGACATATCATTTAAGAAGAAGCGCTGCAGTAAAATAAAAAGCAAAATAATGGGCAGGGTCATCAAGACTGCGCCCGTCATTAACAACGGCCAGTTTGTGGAGTCGAGTTGTTTGAGAATTTGAATACCGACGGGCAATGTATAAGATTTAGGGTCATAAATATACAAGACAGGGCTGATGAAATCACTCCAATAGAGAGCGAAGGTGAGGATGGCAACAGCAACGACCGTTGGCATCGCCAAAGGCATCGCCAGCCGTCGCCACAACATAAACGCAGACGACCCATCTAGCCGTGCAGCATCAAACATCTCACCCGGAATGCGATGAAAACTCCAATAAAAAAGCAGCACAAACAAAGGGTTGCTGGCAGCAAAAGCGGGCAATATCAAAGCCCATAAAGAATCGATCAATCCCAACCAACTCAAAATTTGGAAACGAAATAACCAAACAGCCGACGCTGGAATCATCAGCATGACCACGCTGAAAATAAACAGCCTGCGCCGTGGTCGATAAGGCAGTTGACTCATACTAAAGCCAGCCAATGAAGCCACAAGCAAGGTAATGGGCACGGCCGTTGCCACCACAATCACCGAATTGCGAATATAGCGCAGCATCGGCAGCATCTCAAAAACAGCAGTGTAATTTGACCAACTGGGATCCGCTGGCCACCATTCGATAGATTGCGGCGGCGGCAAGCCCAAAGGACGCAGCGAATTCACAGTCATCCACAAGAGCGGCAAGAGGAATACGGCCGTCGCCAACAGAGCCAACAGATGCCGTAATCCCAAACGAAATCTAGACATTGTCAGCAATCCCCCGCGTCCCAATCAAGCTCAAAATGCCAGCAATGAGCAACCCAATTAATACAAACATCAACACCAACAAAGCCGCCGCCAACCCAAAATCAAACAGATCAAACGCTAATTCATAAATCAGCAGCGG
>CAYGMR010000095.1:13058-14046 GCA_964350725.1 uncultured Ardenticatenaceae bacterium
CAAACTGATAACGAGATCACGAAAAGCCAACAACAACAGCCAAGGCACAATCAGGGGAAATGTGATATGCCAAAAAGATTGCCAACTACTGGCGCCATCAACAGTTGCTGCTTCATAAACAGCTCTCGGTATGGTTTGCAAAGCGGCCAATAAAACCACGAAACCTTCTCCAATTTGAAAAAGGGACATAAAAACCATGGCAAACAAGGCGGTTTCGGGTTCAGTTAACCAGGCGGGTGTAGGCAGTTGCAACCATCCCAACACATAATTGAGCGGGCCATAAAGCGGATTGAATATCCATAACCAAATTAATGCATAAGCGACTTCAGGAATGACGGTCGGCACGTAAACTGCGCTGCGATGGAGGCCAAATGGCCTCGATTTGCGCTGTAACAAAAGCGCCAGGAGTAATGCACCCAGGAGACGGAGGGGAACGGCCGTTAACAAAAAAATCAACGAATTGCGCACCGATATCCGCACTAGCTGCGAGTCAAATAAACGCCGGAAATTGTCCAATCCCACCCACACAGGTGTTTTGACAGCATTATATTCCGTGAAAGCAACAGCCAATGTCGCCAATGCCGGCAGCACAACCAACAAGATCGATCCTAATAGGTAAGGCAGTAGAAAAAGACGGAGTTGGCCTTGGTATGAGATCCGTTCCCACTGTTTCGATAACCAAGCCATTTATTATTTAATCGCACCAAAGGCCGCAAAACAAGAATTTTTGTGCAAAATATCAACTTGTTTGAAACCAACTTGGCGTAACAGATCCAGTTGGTATGTAAGCGGTCGTGGCGAATCTTCTAGGTCAATATACCCAAAAACCTTATCGCGATATTCTGTGCCGCCTAATTCAGTTAAATAATCACCAGAATCAAATTATTAAACTTAATTTTTCAGATTACAGAACTTAAATTAAAGTTTTTACTTAATTGAAGGTTTTTGTTATAACTGGTAAGGAAAATAGCCTTTATTTATATGACAC
>CAYGMR010000096.1:0-14034 GCA_964350725.1 uncultured Ardenticatenaceae bacterium
GCTGCGTGCACCGGGTGTCTCTTTGATTGCCGAATGTAAAAAAGCATCACCCAGTAAGGGATTGATGGTGCCAGATTATGATGCGGTTGCGCTGGCGAAAACGTATGTAAAAGCGGGGGCTAGTGCCATTTCGATTTTGACGGACAAACGTCATTTTCAAGGCACGTTAGATGATTTACGCAACGTGAAGGAAGCGACAGCAGCGGGTAAACGAGGTGTACCGCTTTTGCGCAAAGATTTTATTTTCCATCCCTATCAGGTTTATGAAGCACGTTGATTTTGAAAACACGGCGCGTTTACGTCAATTTGGGCCACCGGGGGTTGTTGTTGTTGCTGAAAGCGGTTTGAAGACAACAGCAGATGTGGCCTATATGGGCACGATTGGCGTCGATGCAATTCTGGTGGGCGAAAGCCTGGTGAAGAGCAAGGATATTTATGCGACTGCACGCAGCTTTGTGCAGGCGGGGATGGGATGAGTAAAGCGGTTCAAGGTTGTTTTTAATGTTGCTTTGGAGAAACCCCTGAGTAGAACTGCGTCAGCACCAGCGGCATAAGCTGCTTCTTGATGTTGTAAGGTGTCGGCGATAAAAATCCAAGGTGGTTCAGGCTGGGAATAATGTTTGAAATTGTCTAATGATTCAAGCTCGCTATGATTGCCATCTACTATAATTAGCAACGGCCGTTGCTCCTCCCATAACACAGTCGTCCCTGCAGTGATGTTATCCACACAACGAATGGTTTGAACTTGGGGATGTGCAGCTAATACAACTTCTAAACCATCCCTAAACCGGCCAGAATGCCCAATTAGTAAAATGTTCATTTGCTTTTCCCCTTCACGGCTTAAAAGTATTGTTTCTTGTACAGTGCGAATTACAAAAATGCGCCCGCTGTGAGTAATTCGTGTTATCTCCGGCAAACATGTGTCTGCTGAGTTTTCCAATACGATTACTGCTGTGTATGCCAGAGAAAAGAATTGTTAGTTTTGTTGCTTGATTGGTTGTTATTTTTTCAGAAACGTGAATCACAACATATGTGCAGGTAGAGAATGTAGGAAGGGAGCCTGTCAATTTTGACAGGCTCCATTTTTGACCGGAACTATATTCCTGACCTACCAGTCTCTTCTGGCACAGTTTTAGAATAGCATAGCAGCGGTTTCAAAGTCATCAGTAATACGACTGCTAAAGTGTACGTAATTTTACGTAGAAAAGTCGTTTTTGCGAGAATTGTTTATAAGAGAGCAGACCGCTGTTAGCTAATATTCAGATCATTGAGGTCAACGAGACCGACCTTTAATGCGTATAGAGCCGCTTTAGTGCGGTTATCCACGCCTAATTTATCCAGTATATGGCTCACATGTGTCGATGCTGTCCGCGGAACGACATTAATTTTTTGGGCGATTTCTTGGTCGGAAAGACCTTCGGCAAGCAGCTTTAATACCACCATCTCTTGTTCAGTCAGGGCGGCTATTTTTGGATCAACTTGTGGTTCAGAGAAACGTAAACCAGAAGCCAGCACATTATTGATTGATGGATCAAATGTGGTTTTTCCTGCGTAGACGTCTTGAATAGATTGAAATAAATCGCTGGGAGCAGACCCTTTTAATTGATAGCCATCTGCTCCAGCCTTAATTGCGCCCAGCACTTGGTCTTTCGAGCTAAAACTGGTCAGCACCAGGATTTTACAGGGTAGGTCGTAGGTTTTTATCGCTTTAATCGTAGCGATTCCATCTTTATGCGGCATGACCATGTCTAACAAAATAACATCGGGCAGCAGCGTGCATGCTTTTTCAAGCGCATCATTGCCATCTACCGCTTCGCCAACCACCTCGACACCGGGTTTGGCCGCTAACATAGCAATAAGACCTTTTCGCACAATGGCATGATCGTCTACGATTAAAACCCTTATATTTTCTGTCATGTGGTCGCCCTCGTAAAAATCAGTTGTTGCAGAGGTAAACTGACTTGTACGGCCGTCCCTTGCCAAGGATATGAGGTATAGGTGCAGGTAGCACCTATTTCTGCGGCTCGTGCTTGCATGATACTTAAACCCATTCCGAATTGGTGCTGCGTCTTTTGCGGATCAAACCCCTTGCCGTCATCCTTAATAAGCATGACGAGTTCATCATTGTCAGAGGAGATTGAGAGTGTTACTGATGTGGCGTTGGCGTGTTTCAGCGTGTTATTGAGCGCTTCTTGAGCAATATGGAAAAGTTTCTCCTCAATGGTCTGTGGTAATTTGGTGTGTATAGCCACCGATAAGTTGAAGTTTAGACCTGTGCGCCCCTCGACCATTTCTAGACGATGACGCAGAGCCTGTTCTATCCCATCGGGGATAAATGTGTTGTCATGCAGTTCATAGAGCATTAAGCGCATTTCTTTGAAGGCTTGTTGCGCAGACAAATTAATTTCTTGTGTTTGCTTTTGCACCCCGGCAATATCACCCACAGAAGCTAAGTCGTGGGCTGCTTCAGCAAATAAAGTCATGCTGTAAAGCGATTGTGTGATGGAGTCATGTAAATCTTGTGCCAGACGTTTGCGTTCTTGAAGGACGGCTAATTGTTGTGCTTTTTTGCTTAGATTATCATTTTCGATGCTGCTGCCAATATGATCAGCAACGGTGCCTAACAAGGCCAAATCTTCTATTTTTAATGTGGGCACGATGTTGCCAAATACAGTTAAAACGCCGATGACTTTGCCTTTGGCATGGATGGGTATATTTGTGAGGTGGCTTATTTCGGCAAGCAGCGGGTCATGATTGTCGTTAGCATTGAATACATGCGCTTTATCATTGATGAAAACTTGACCGAAGGGCGCATTGGGCAAGGGAATGGTTTGAATTTGTTGTGTGATGTGTTCATCAAGGCCATGGTGGCAGAGTAAATTTAACTGTTGATTTTCAAGATCGTGGATGTGAATGGCGCTGCTTGTGATGCTTAACAAGGCATCTAGTTCAGCCAATGTGTTGCGCAAGATTTTGTTTAGGTCGAGGGGTTGGCCAGCAACGGCCGTTACATTGTAAAGCACCTGTAATTCATGCGTACGTTCTTTTACCCGTGCTTCTAGCTTGGCTGAGTATTGTTGGATGCGTTGGTAGAGGCGTGCATTCTCAATCGCAATTGCAGCTTGATTGGCAAATGCCTGTGCCAAATCGATGTCTGCCTCACTATAATAGTTGGCTTCCATTTTTTCCAGTGAGAGAAAGCCGATAAATTTGTCTTTAAACATCATTGGAATGCCAAGCCAACATTGGATTTTTACGTAGCTTTGCATTTTGACCCAGTCTGGATATATAGATGTATTGGGGATGAGCAACGGCCGTTGCTTTTGCATAACTTCTTGAATATTGGCGAATTTGTAGATTTCTTCCGTCAGTATTTGTGCCGTTTCAGGATGAAGGTTGCGTTGGTTGGCGAATTCATAAGTATCGTTTGTTTTTAGAACAATATAGACTGAATCATAAGCGACAACACGCGCCAATTGATCAAGGATCACTTCCAATAAAGCATGTAGATCTAAATTGCTGTTCATTGTCAGTGCGACTTCCCGTAAAGTTTTTGCTTGTTGGTTGGCACGTTGTTCAATTTTTAACAAGTTAGCATTGTGAAATGATACCGCAAGAGCTGCAGCAATTTGCATGGCATTTTGAATGCATTCGCCTGTAAAGCCAGAAGGTTTATAGGTTAAAAGCACAAGCGTGCCCAATAATTCTCCATGAGCCAGGATTGGCACATTCAACATTGAACGGAGTCCTGCAGCCACCATATTTTGGTAATTGGATGGTATAGGATTTAAATTCGTGACATCCTGGATGTAATAGTATTGGCCTGCCTGCAACGTTTCAATTACATGCCATTGAGTGAGTGGAAATGTGGTTCGTAGGGGATTGTTTGCCCCCTTTAGACTGAGTATGCTGCCTGTTTTATTCTCCAAATCATATAAATTAATAGAAGCAATGTCACAATCAGTGATTTTGGGAACATCTTGTAAGGCGATACGAGCGATCTCCATGGGAGCTTGAGCTGACAGAATAGCCAAACTGATTGAGTGTAAGGTTTTTAGCTGTTCATTTTTGTGGCTTAGCTCAATGCTTGCTACATACTGTGATGTAATATCCGTAATTGAAACGATGACTTTGTTAAAGCTGCTTGCTAATCCTTGAATGCGATGTGAACGTAAAATCACACGTAACTTTTTACCTTTGAGTGTGTAACAAAATAGTTCGACTTCAAAGTTAGTTGTACCTTCAGCAAAAGCGATCAGTGCATCTATGAAAAATTCAAAACCGGCTTCCCGTAAGAAATATGCCGGGTTAATTAATAATTCTTCTTTGCTTGTGGCTTCAAACAATTCGACCGCGACTGGATTGACATTGAATGAGTGTAAACTACGAACGCAAAATTCGATTTCTTCTGGATGCGCTTGAAAATAGGCTGCAAAATCGGAAACACCAGCTTTGCGTAGCTTTTGGATATGGGTGTAAACGGCCGTTACATCATATTCCCATAGTGCAATCGGAGAATTTTCAAAAAGCTCGCGATAGTTATCGGTTTGATGTTGTGTGGCTATAGATTGTTGATTAAGGGGTTGCATAAATTTCAACAGCTAAGTTGTTGTCCAATAAGACAAGGTAGATTTTCAACTATGAAATATATCCCTAAAATAGCCAGCGCCAAAATGCAGAAACTTAATAAAATCATACTGCCTCGATTAAGTTTGCTGATCGACATGGTTGCGAGTTGGTTGTTGCCAGGATTGAAAGCGATGTTGATTGATGGAATGAAGAACAGCACAAGCGCAATGATCGGACTAAAGAGGATTGACATATCGAACAGCGTGCTTTGGAAAGGGGTGCTGGCACGGCCGTGTAATGCTGCATAGGGATTCCAACTGATAGGCAGCCCGACTTCATAAATCAATACATTTAATACAATGAACAAGCCCGTGTAAACCAGTAAGATGATGCCAATAATTTGGAAAAGAGATTGTTTTTGTCGCATTTTGTGCCTCCAAAAATCTAAATATTCGTGCGCTGCACTTGTTGAGAAATCTTTAATGATTAACAAACCTAACTTCGTTAACCCCATATACCCTTGCTGCTGCCATGTTTCCTGACAAAGATCGTCAAATAATTCAATCATTTCTTTCGCGTATTCGTTTTTAAATTGAGCAGGGTAAAAACGTACCAACCCGCTATAAATTTGGGTAACAGCCTTAATTACGAAATGATTAATGGTTGATTCCATTTGAGTTAGCTCGTTGTGGTTGATAGCGGTTTATATGTCAAGAGTTTTTTAGTTTCGGCTTGGTGAACTAGGTTCGCCAAACGCTCTGCTTCCGCTGAGGCCACTGTACGCCCAAAACTGGTCAGGTGATAATAACGGCGGCGTTTATCGTCTAGTATTGGATCCGGTCGCTCATCAGATTCGGCGATTAATCCAGCGGTTAACATGCGTTTGATAGACCCGTATAACGTACCCGGACCCATGGTCAATGTGCCTTGTGTGTTGCGTGCCACCTCTTGCATGATGCCATACCCATGCCGTTCTTCATCGGCTAAAGCGAGTAAAATATGAAAGACTGCCGGGGTGAGAGGCAGCATCGATTGTGGTGTTGTTGTCGTTGTTTGCATAAGACAAAATCCTTAATTATATCAGTGGTGGATATATCCATGATGGATATAGTATAAACAACTGATTTTATTTGTCAAGCCTATTGGGAATTGTTGGGCAATTCCCATTTTACTTACCAAGAAACTGGCAATCGTTTTAAGCCGCGAAAAAGAATACCAGAACGCCAGCTTAATAGAGAATCAGGTTCGACCAGATGCAGGGTGGGGAAGCTCTTGAACAGAGTGGGGAATGCAATGCAGCCTTCTAGGCGTGCGAGGGGTGCACCAAGACAATAATGGATGCCGAGGCCAAACGCCAGATGTTTATTATCATCACGTTGGATATTTAGCTCGGCTGGGCAAGAGATTTGGGTTTCATCCCGGTTAGCTGAAGAAAGGACAACGCGCACAACGTCACCACGTTTGAGGGTATGGCCCTCAATTTGGATATTTTTGCGTACCCAGCGCGTGGTTGAGGTTTCGACGGGGCCATCAAAACGGAGTAGTTCCTCAACGGCCGTTTCCCACAGGTCAGGATTATTTTGCACAATTGCTAGCTGATCGGGATTTTGCAAAAGTGCCAAAACCCCATTGCCAATTAGATTCACCGTTGTTTCATGTCCCGTAACCAACAGCAGTGCCACCATGCTAGAAAGTTCAGCCTCGTTTAATTTGTCGCCCGCTTCTTCCGCTTGCACCAGGGCCGTGACCAAATCATCTTGTGGTTGTATGCGCCTGGCGGCAAACATATCTTGCAAATATTCGGTGAATGCCCGTATTTTTTGTTTGCGCTGCCGGTATGTCAGGTTTTTGCTGCCCGGTGAAATGATCGCCTGTGACCAATCGCTCACTTCGGTTTGATCGGCAGCCGGAATGCCTAAAAGCTCGCAGATGACCATGACAGGCAGTGGCAGCGCGTAGGCGGTGATTAAATCCATCTGTTTGTACGGCATTACTTCCTCAAGCAGCTGATCACAAATGGCTTGAATGCGGCCTGTTAATTGGGCGATACGGCGTGGCGTAAAGGCCTGGTTTACCAATGCCCGTAGGCGTGTGTGATGCGGCGGATCGGAGAAAAGCATGTTTTCGTTGATCAAGCGCTGCATTGCAGAACGCTGCTTTTTGCGCTGATTGTCGCCGGTATCGCGAGCATTGGCGGGGTCTTTGCAGAAATGTTCGTCATCTTTCAACACATTGACAACATCGGCATAACGTGTGATATACCAGATGGTTGTGCCATTAGGAGCCAAATGGGCATGAATGGGGTCTTCTGTCCGCATTTGGGCATAGGTAGGGAATGGGTTTGCTTTGAATGTGGGGCTGAATAGATCATAATTGTTTTCAAGCATAAATGGAGGATACAGAAACGGCCGTATCCATGCAACATTATTTTGAAATTTGGAATGAAAGTAACACATGGTTGACTTAATCCGTATAACTCGATATTTTTAGGTATGATTTAAATTTCATATGAAATATCGAAAATCGAATAGCGTAGGAGAGAGATGATGAACCTGCTGAAAAGTACCCAAAAATATATCCGCGTACTAATGATTATTGGCGTTTTTTTGTTGTTGAATGCTGTGATGGGAGAAACGGCCGTTGTTACGCATGCTTTAGAAGACACAAAATCTATTGATCTAGAAGAGATAGCTGCTGAAGAAATTGTTACCGGCAATTGTCGTTATGGTGTGTATGCGACTTCCTTTCCGGGCGTCCCTTGGCTGTCGACACTGGGTGCTGGTTGGTACGTTTCATATAACCCAACCCCGCCATCCCAAAACCCTGGCAATGGAGCCGAGTTCGTTTATACGCTGCGCATGAAATTTGGCGTGTTTGATCCTCCCTTGAGCGCTATTGATGATGATTTGGTAAACAATCCCGGTGCATTGTATCTTGTCGGTAATGAAATGGAGGTGAACTATCCTACCTCCGGCGACAAGACCACACCGTGGGATTATGCAGTCGCCTACAAGCAGGCGTATGACCATATCAAACAAGCGGATCCTACTGCTCGTGTTGCTGTTGGCGCAATGTCCATGGCGACGCCGTTACGGTTGGATTATATGAGCGAGGTTTGGGACGCATATAATGATTTATATGGCGTTGATATGCCTGTGGATGTTTGGAATGTCCATATCTATATCTTGTCTGAACGTTATCGTAATTCGGTTGCGGAACATTGGGCTCATTATCCAATGGGCCACGACCAATATTATTCGAATTATGCTGCAACCCTCAGTCAATACTTGTTGCGGGGCAAAGAATTTTCTAGAGATGTGACTGAAACGTATGTTGGTCCTTGCGGGGATCCAAATGACAATATCTATTGTGTGGCCGAGCATGACAGCCCAGAAATCATTAAAGATCAAATTGTGGCCTTTCGGCAGTGGATGAAGGATCACGGCCAACAAAACAAACCCTTAATCCTCAGCGAAATCGCATTATTACATGGTGCTGGCACACAAGATGAACTAGGCAATCAATTTTATGAGCCGCGTGTCAGCAACTTTTTGGATAATGTTTATGGTTATTTAGAAAGTGAAGCGGCCAAAGATGCATCTTTAGGCTATCCAGCTGATGAAAATCGCCTTGTGCAGCAATGGTCATGGTTTAGTTTAAAGGTTGATCCCGGCTGGCAGGGTCGGTTGGCTAACCTGTTAGTGGATGATCATACTTCTTATCCTGACGGCGATGTGAATGCGTTGACTTCGGTGGGCGTAACGCATCGAAATTGGATGTTAAACAATGCGGCAGCGGCCAGTTTTGATTTACAAGCGGGTACAGCTACAGACGTTACAACCGAGGCCGGCGGCGGCGGGTTTGGTTCCGCCACAATAGAAGTTAGCTTCAGAAATAATGGCACGAAAACAACAAATCAATCTTATGATGTGACTTTTTATAAAGATGCTGCCCTCACGCAGCCCATTGGCACGCAAACTTTTGCTGATGGTTTGTCAGGTTGTGCCTGGGGCTATGATACGCATAAGGCAACGGCCGTTTGGGAAAACATACCGCCAGGCACACATACCTACTGGGCTAAAATTGACAGCGGTGATGTACTTAGCGAAGTGAATACAGCTAATAATGTGACCACGGGCACAGTTACTGTAAATGCAAATCTTGTCCCTTTCTTAGAAATTGATGCGCAAGGAGTTAATGCGTGGCTGCATTGGGCAGATATTCCCGTCGCCACAAAATACAATTTATTCCGGCATGCCACCAATCCCTATTTTACACCGGGAACTGCCTATCAAAACCCAGTTCCACCAGAATATACCGATGCGAATGTATTGGCGAATCCTGGTACCTATTATTACGCTGTGCGTGTTGATGATAATGGACTGGCAACCTATCCCATATCAAATCGGGTTGGTGCGTTTACCTTTGAGATTGTCGGTGGTACAGTCGTTTTACAAGTCCCACAATTAGCAGTTCAGATTAATGGAGGTCATGTAGTTTTGGATTGGGCGGACGATTCAGGGGCCACATCCTTCAGGGTATATCGTGAAAACCAACCCTATCAACCAGTTGGTGAGGCATATGTGACCGTTGTAAATTCTACTTTTTCAGATAGGAATGAAGCGCAGACTTTACAAAGTCGTTTTTACTGGGTGACAGCATCTGATGGATCGCAAGAAACGCCGCTATCGAATCAAGTAGGTAAGTTCAGTTTTCAAATTGTGGCTGGATCGTGAGATTGACCGCCTTTAACGGCCGTTTCCGCCACAATTTGATCAGCTAAAACCACCACGTCTTTTTCGCTTTGTGGTATTTGATCGGCGGTAAGGGTGATACGGCCGTTTTGGCAGGGCACAGCCAGTGGAACCTGGTAAACAACCTCTGATTCCTTGACCTCATAACTGCGTTCCGCCTGTATGCCACGATCTTTCAAAACGGCATACAGGCGGTCTACGTAAGGATCCCCTTCGATAAACAAATCATTTATTTCCGTCGCATCTTGAAACCGATCCCAGGTCGTGTGGACAAATGTGATTCGTCGCCAGCGCAAACTCATAATGGGGGTTGGTAAAACATGTAACTGGCCCAATTGAATTTTGTAATAGATCGAATCGGCACGTGGATGATTGGGTTCGTCAGGAATCAAATCCACACGCCGCATTAATTCATGCCCCAGATTAGGTGCATAATAATGGATCGCCCATTTTTGCTGCTCGAAGCGACTACCAAAATAAAAAGCAATATATTCAGCATGTAACCCTTTGGGTGCATGTTTTTGGGGAATTCGATACCAGCCCTCATTTTGAATACGCTTGAAATCAGCCGGATAAGGAACGTAGGCAACTAAAACGCGATCTTCAGGATACATACTCCCCATTTTAGAGCATACCCATAATCCAAGTCAAAAAGTGAAACTATCGTTATAATTCTTTCGTTGTTGCCACAAATTAAAACAGATGTTTGCTGAGTGAAAACGCAGCATTTGTTGGAAAATAAATTCTAATTCGTTTAAATCCGTGAGAATTCGTGGCAAAAGAAAAAATATATTTATTGAAAATTAGGAGACCCCATGAGTGACCCACGAGTAAAAAGATTTGCCAATCTATTAGTTAACTACAGTGTCAAAGTACAACCTGGTGAAAAAGTGTTGTTAAATGGCACGATTCCGACAATGCCTTTAGTACAAGAAACTTATCGTGAGGTTGTGTGTGCGGGTGGACATCCATTAGTGATGATCAACGACGATATCTTTCAACAAATTATGTTGACCGAAGGCAGCGATGAACAGCTCCAATATGTTCCTGATGTGATGAAAACGATCATAGAGACCTATGACTGCATGATCAATATTCGTGGCAGCAATAATACGCGTGCGTTTTCAGGTGTCGATCCGCAGCGTGAGAAAATAGCGCGTACGGCTAGAGGCGCAATAATGGGAATTTACATGGGGCGTGCTGCACGCGGTGAACTGCGTTGGGTCAGCACGATGTTTCCAACTCAAGCCCATGCACAAGAAGCCGATATGTCGTTAGCTGACTATGAGGATTTTGTTTTTCAGGCATGTTTTGTCGATAGAGAAGACCCAGTGGCAGCCTGGTTAGAAGTCAGTGCGATGCAACAGAAATTAGTGGATTGGTTGAAAGGCAAAGATAAAGTTGTCGTCAAGGGGCCAAATGTTGATTTGACGCTTTCAATTGCTGGGCGCACATTTATCAATTCGGACGCGACCCACAATATGCCTAGCGGTGAGATTTTCACTGGTCCGGTGGAAGATTCAGTAAATGGCTGGGTGCGCTTTACCTACCCATCAATCGTTGGTGGACGCGAAGTAGAAGGCATCGAATTGCGTTTTGAAGATGGCAAGATTGTTGAAGCTACGGCCGAAAAGAATGAAGAATTCCTGCACTCGATGATCAATACCGATCCGGGAGCCAGTTTCTTGGGTGAATTCGCGGTTGGTACCAACAATGGCATTCAACGTTTTACGAAATCAATTCTTTATGACGAAAAAATTGGCGGCACGATCCACATGGCTGTTGGACGTGGCTATCCTGAAACGGGCAGCAAAAATATTTCAGCGATTCATTGGGATATGATTTGTGATATGCGTGATGGTGGCAAGATTTGGGTAGATGGTGAACTATTTTATGATTCAGGTAAATTTGTAATCCTGGATTAATATGCCTGAATTACCTGAAGTTGAAACGGTCGTGCGGGCGTTACGGCCGTTGCTTAACGGCCGTTCCTTCACCGAAATCCGTAACTATTGGCCGCGGCATATCGACCGGCCCACCTTTGACGAAATGCAGCAGCGCTTACACGGCCGTTGCATAACGAACCTCTCGCGGCGCGGCAAATATATCCTTATCCACCTGGATGATGGTCAGACTTTGATTATCCATCTGCGTATGACAGGCCATTTAGCCGTCGTTGATGATGGTACAGCACCAGATAAACATACCCACACTATCTTTGGTCTTGATAACGGACAGGAACTGCGCTTTCGTGATCCGCGCAAATTTGGCCGTGTTTATCTGGTAAACGCTGCCGAAGAAGTGGTGGGCAAGTTGGGGCCGGAACCATTGGCTCCTGATTTTACGGTAGAGGTTTTGCGTGGGCGCTTGCAAGGTCGCAAACGGCAGCTAAAACCACTGCTTCTAGAGCAATCCTTTGTGGCTGGTATCGGTAATATCTATGCAGATGAAGCCCTCTTCCATGCCAAATTATTACCAACCCGCACCGCCGATACATTAACTGGCAAGCATATTGTTGCGCTCCACGATGCTATCCAACATGTGTTACAAATCGGCATCGACCGCGAAGGTGCAAGCATCGACACCTATGTCAAACCGGATGGCGAAAAAGGGGATATGCAAAACGCGGTGCTGGTATTCCGGCGCACCGGACAACCCTGCTACATTTGCAGCACGCCGATTGAACGCATTATTCTAGGTCAACGCAGCACGCATTTTTGTCCAAACTGTCAAAAATAATATTGATTTTAGAAGACTACAACGAATTGAGGAAAAAACGAATTCAAAAAATTCGCTCCTTCCACTATTCGTTGTAGTCACAGTCCAGACAATGATCCTATTAGTTCTCACAACGGCCGTACTATTCATCCTCTTTTTCATCTGGCATGCGCGCAAGCGGCACCATGATCTTCTGGCGACCGTCGCAGTCGTCACAATAGCGGATGTCTATTCGCAACATTTGGATAATCAACGCAACATCCAAGTTTTTTTACCCCCTGATTATCATAAGGTGCAAGCTGCCAGCTACAAAAGCCTGTACATCAATGATGGCCAAGATGCAGATGCGCTGGGTTTGCATGCAACCCTGGCGCGTTTGTATCAACGTCGTCAAATTGAGCCGTTGGTTGTGGTGGCAGTGCCCACGAACGCCGACCGCTTACATGAATATGGCACGGCCGTTGCCCCCAACGCACAAAATCTAGGCACAAAAGCATCTGAATATGCCCAATTTATCATCGAAGAATTGATGCCTTTGATACGCTCTGAATTTGCTGTGAGTGATCGAGAGGTGGATACGGCCGTACTGGGTGCTTCATTGGGTGGTTTGTCTGCCTTTGATCTTGCCTGGAATCGTCCTGACACATTTGGCACAGTGGGTGTTTTTTCCGGCTCATTTTGGTGGCGGGCTGCGCAAGATGAAACCCAGATTGCCCCAGGGAAATTGATCGCCCATGAGATGGTGCGGCACGGGGCATATCAGCCTGGCTGGCGTGCCTGGTTTGAAGCCGGTACACGTGACGAACGTTCTGACCGCGATAACAATGGTGTGATTGATGCCATCCAAGACACGCTTGAATTGATCGATGCGCTTGAAGGTCTGGGCTACCAGCGTGGCGTAGCTGTTAAATATGTTGAGGTTGTAAACGGCCGTCATGATTGGCCAACCTGGGCAGAAGTTTTACCTGACTTTTTGCAGTGGGCGTTTCCTGCCTAAGTCCACGATATCCTCAGCCGATCGGGTGGTAACAAGATTGTCATGAGTTTGTGGATCAAAACCAATATTAGCATTTGTGGCTGTGAATTCAGAAAAATCGTTTAATAGAAAATGGTTGTCATGGCCGTTGTTGACCATCGAGTCGATACTCGTTGCAGATGTGCGACTAATCATGCCGATTCCTACTGTGCCTGTACCGGAAACAATATTATGGGCAACCAAGGCTCCGCTTAAGGCAGCACCAGTAAAAAAGGGAGCCGTTTGGCCCCATGCCCCTAATAGAGCAGTTAATTGTCCCGTCATCTGACACTCATTGTGCATGATAAAAAGCACTTGTTCGCCAACCAATGCCTGATTATTTAGCGTGGTGGCCATGATACAAACACCATATGGCAACCCGGTCATGCTGGCGCGGTTGTTGCGCACGATAAAGGTGCCTTCATTGGCATGCAATTTGATCAATGCTGGATGACCACCTTCTTTACCTTCCGCGACAGACCCTGGCGGGCCGCTGGATTCGCCTGTTGGACTCGGTGGAACTAATGTTTGGATGACATTATCCTCCACTAAGTAGGTGTTGTCTTGACCAAGATTGCCTTCTATCTCAATCCCCTCCCCTAACGTATTGATGAAGTTATTGCGAATGTTGACTGGATTAACCGAATGTTGAAATTCAATAGACATAGCCGCCTGGTCGTGAAACCATAGATTTTCAATGGTCAAATTGCCTACAGCTTCATCGGGGATATTGATGACAAAAGCTGGTCCGCAGCCGACAATCTGTGTCGCCTGCCGCTGCTTGTTCAAAAGGCATTTTCAAGTCAATCGCAAGATGAACGTGAGATGGCATGAGGATTTTTAGTTCACATGTTACGGCTGACTTAGTTGCCTGGCACAATGGGAAAAGGAAAGATGCCAAATGCGTCGACTACCGTGCCAGCCGTTGTTCTGAACTGCCAATAGCTGGGTGCGGCCGTTGCCTCCGACCAGACATAG
>CAYGMR010000097.1:0-6126 GCA_964350725.1 uncultured Ardenticatenaceae bacterium
TGTGGTCTCTGTGGTTCAAAAATTGTCTAAACAGTGAAATGTCAACACGCCCTAAATTGACACGCTGATAACCATTATGAAAGAGATTCTTGAAGATATAGACCGTTGGCAAATTGAATCTGATCAGAAAATAGCATTGGCTACTGTGGTGAAGACGTGGGGATCCGCGCCACGCAAAGCGGGAGCTAAATTGGCATTGACGGCAGACGGCCGTTTCTGTGGCTCGGTCAGTGGCGGCTGTGTCGAAGGCGCGGTCATTGAAGCTGGCCAAGCCACCTTGGCGAATGGCAAGCCACAGCTGTTGAGTTATGGCGTTGCCGATGAGACTGCCTGGGAAGTGGGGCTGGCGTGTGGCGGTTCGATCGAGGTTTTTGTGGAGGTGTTGGATACGGCCGTTTACCAATTCAGCCGTGATCTTATCACCCAAGAAAAAGCGGGCGCAACCATAACCATCATTACCGGCCCCGAGGATTTAGTGGGTCGCAAACTAAGCATTGCCCGTTCTGGTGCACAAATTGGCAGCTTGGGTACAAATTTGGATGTGGCCGCCCTACAAATTGCGCAAACAGCCAACCAGTCACAAAAGGTACAGCTTGCCCCTGATGTCGAAGCTTTTGTTGACATGTATCGACCGGCACCAACATTGGTGATGGTGGGGGGCGTGCATATCGCCATCGCCCTGGCTAAAATGGCCCAAACCATTGGCTATTACACCATTGTCGTGGATCCGCGCCGTGCTTTTGGCAGTGACGAACGCTTCCCCCATGCCGACCGTTTGTTGACGCTCTGGCCGCAGAAAGCATTTGCTGAGATTGATTTGACCCCGGATACGGCCGTTGCTTTACTCACCCATGACCCCAAAATTGACGATCCCGCTCTCAAAATTCTGCTGGATACGCCTGTTTTTTATATTGGCGCACTTGGTAGCCGCAAAACACATGCCAAACGAGTCGGCCGTTTGCAGGCGATCGGTTTTTCTGATGATAAAATCGGCCGTATTCAAGCCCCGATTGGTTTAGATATCGGCGCTTACAATCCAGAAGAAATCGCCTTATCGGTACTTGCCGAGATTGTGCGCACACGCCGGCGTGATTTCACCTAACCTGGATAAACCAGAAAAGATTCTGACACGAATTTCACGAATATAATTCGTGTCATTCGTGAAATTTGTGTTGGAAAATTCTTGTACTTTGTAAATCGCGGGGACGATTTGCAAAATCGTCCTACAAGCGCCCGGCAAACTTTGTTGGTTGGACTATTAGTCGTTTGGACATGATTCAATAACGTGCTTTTCATCTTTACAAATGACTACAACGAATTAGGGAACAAACGAATTAAGCCAGTCGAGTAAATTCGTTCCTTCCTAAACCTGTGCTGAGCTTGTCGAAGTATTCGCTGTAGTCTCCAATTGTAAAGCAAATTATGCAGACTCTGAACCACGCCGAATCCGTTAAAACTCGTCAAATCTGCGTTTGTCCGCGTTGAATTACCCACACGTCAAAGCAGGCGTTAGCTCCCATCAAGACAACAAATAATGAGCCAATAAGCGGGCGCTGTTTTCTAGCGCGTCAACGTGGGTACGCTCATAATGGTGTGAAGCATCAACACCCGGCCCCACTAAACCAACCTGCACATCAGCCCCTGCACGCCAGTATGCTTCGCCATCGGACCCATAGAATTTGTAAACATCCGTGCAATAACGCAGTTCATTATCACGCGCCAGCTTCTCCAAATGACGCCGGAGGCGGTAATCATAGGGGCCTCGGCTATCTTTGGCGCAAATCGTAACCGAATATTCGTCTGATTGTTGTTTGGGAGCCACAACCGCCATATCAACCGCAACCAATTCCACTAAATTCGCCGGAAAGCCGGTTGCTGCACCATGGCCTACCTCTTCGTAATTGCTGATGTGGATGGTTGTTGTTTGGGCGGGACGTAAGCCTGCAGCAGCAAGTGCCGATAAAGCCCCAAATATTGCAGCGACACTCGCTTTATCATCCAAATGACGCGAACGAATATGACCAGATTCAGCAATTTCTACACGCGGGTCAAATGCCACAAAATCGCCCACTTCGATGCCGAGTTCTTTTGTTTGAACGGCCGTTTCTGTGTGGGCATCAATGCGGACTTCCATTGCATCCATTTTACGACCAAGGTTCTTTGCACTTCTGGAAAAAGCATGAACAGAAGCTGTAACTGGCAAAAATGAGCCTCTGATGGATTGCTCATCCGCCGTAAAAATGGTTACACCTTCACCTTCTACCGATTCTGGTGCCCAGCCACCCAGTGCTGAAAGTTTGAGACGGCCGTTGCTTTTAATCTCTTCCACCACCGCACCCAATGTATCTATATGTGCCGTCAACGCTCTGGGTGCAGCATCGCTTGCGCCCGGCCATGTGCCAACCAACAATCCTTTCGGGGTCGTGGTCATCTGAAACGGCAGATGGGCAAAATGGGTTTGCACATAATCGGCTGCCATTTCAGTAAAACCAGTCGGGCTGGGTGTTTTTAATAATCCTTCTAAAAATTGGACCATTGCGGGAACATCTATATCAAATTTCATTAAAAATTACCTAAATAGTGGCAGAGTTACACAGTGGCAAGGTAACAAAGTACCCTGCAACTCTTTAACTTTGCCACTTTAAAACTCTAAAACCCTGCAACCTCTGGTATTATTTCTCTACCAAATGTTTCCAGGGGGACAATTTCATGCACGTTGGGCATGTTGAAAATGGCGTGCTGGATGCCAATGGCGGCCAACGCTTTACAAGTACCGATAATGTCTCTCGCGCTCATTTGGTCAGCAGCTAAGTGGACTGTGCCAAGGGATGTAATTTCGATTTCGCTAAACGGCCGTTGCACATCATCACAATGGCGTTTTAACACATCCAATTTATAGGCCAACACATCGTTACCTGCAAAGGCAAACAAGTTGCAAGCATCCGCATATTTAGCCACAAAGCGTAACGTCTTCTTTTCACCCATGCCACCAATCATAATGGGTGGATGCGGTTGTGAAACTGGTGCGGGGCTGCAAAGCGGCTCTTCTAATTGGAAATGGTTGCTGTTGAATGGGGATATATTTCCCGACCACATATGATGTGCCAATTGCAAGGTTTCTTCAAGCCATTCAAAACGGGTTTTTGTGGGTGGAAAAGGAAAACCAAGACCAGCCGCTTCACGTTCATACCAGCCGGCACCCACACCGAAATAAGCGCGGCCACCAGAAAGCACATCCAGATTAGTCACTTCTTTAATTAAGAAGCCAGGATGACGATAATTAACACCTGTCACCAGCGTGCCTAATCTGACCCGCTCGGTAATAGCTGCCAGATAGGTCAAAGTACTGTACCCCTCTAACATCGGTTCATCAGCTTTCCCAACCATCGGTTCAAGTTGAAAATAATGATCCATCACCCACAAGCTGGCAAAGCCCGCCGCTTCAGCAGTTGTGGCAATTTCATTGAGTTTGGGCGCTATGCCAGCCGGCCCACCTGGCCAGGTAAAACTAGGGATTTGTAAGCCAATTTTCATAAGATTTATCTCCAAGGCCGGGCATGATTATGAAACCAGCCCTAAGCCTGCTAAATGATCATCCTGCTTTGATTAACTCTTCTGCGCTGAAAACGGCCGTTTTTTCATCCTACTTGTTTCCGACTTGATAACCATTTATCACGATTGGCGGCCCGTGCGATTTTGCCACTAGAGGTTTTGATCAGCCATTTGGCATCAACTAATTGCACATAACTCACCGTTACCGTACTCTGGCGAGCAACTTCTTGACGAATCTTTTTGTTGATGGTTTTAAGCTCATCAGGTTCACGAGCGCTTACTTCAGCGACAACCACAATTAACTCGGTGCCTTCACGCTTGTCAGGCACACCAAAAACGACAGCCCGTCCGGCATGGACACCCGGCACACCATTAACAATCGCTTCAATATCCTGCGGGTAGACATTTTTGCCGGCGTTGATGATCAAATCTTTACACCGGCCGATCACATAAACTTCACCATCCGCCATATAGCCCCTATCGCCAGTTAAATACCAACCAGCATGGAACGGGTCTAAATCGGGTCGGCGGTAATATTCGGTCAGCATACAGTCGCTTTGCACCGCTAATTCGCCGACATGTCGCTCTGGCAGGATTTGACCTTTTTTATCAAGAACTTGAACGGCCGTTCCTGCAATCGGCGGCCCACAAGAGACTTTTATACCTGCTTGAGGATTGTCGGGGGGTAACGGCCGTGCCACGAGATCCATTTCAAGCGCAGACCGGTCAACACTATCAAGTTTAACAGCTTTGCCGGGCTGGGTTTGGGTGACAGCAAACGTGTTTTCAGCCATCGCATAACTAACACCCAACATCTCGCGCTTAACGCCCAAAGGAGCAAAACGTTCCAGAAATAGTTCGTGGCTGTCATGATGCACTGGTTCCGAGCAGTTAATGAACAAGCGCATAGTCGCCAATGAAACACCTTCCAAATCACGTTTACGAATGCGGCGTGCACAATGGTTATAGGCAAAGTTGGGCAGCCAACAAAGCGTGCCACGATGCGCTTGAATAGCACGCAGCAGCAAAACCGGATGGCTGACCCAATCAAAAGGCGACATCAACACTAGTGGAATACCTTGCATCAATGGGAGTAAAAACCCCGCAATAAGACCCATATCGTGGTACAGCGGCAGCCAACTGACGACAACATCTTCTTCTGTCAACGCAAGTGCATCACTGTAGGCGGCAAGTTGGTTTAGGACGGCATCATGCGCTAAAGCAACGCCTTTTTGTAAACCCGTTGTGCCGCTGGAATGTTGTAGAAAGGCGATTTTGGAGGAAGCATCGCTGCTGAACAAAGCCGAAACGGCCGTAGGCGACTTAACCTGCCCCATGACCCCATCCATTGCGCTATTGGTAACCATGTCAGCCAATTGTTGTGAACCGTAAACCGGACAAGAAACCTGAGCAGCTAATATCGGTGCAAATTCATCGGTGGTCAAAACGGCACGTACAGCCGATAAATCAACCAGTTCAGCCAGATTATGCATGTAAATATCAGGATCAAGTTTTTCGGTAAGCGTGGTGAACATCGAAGGCACAGCACCTAGCAGCAAGACACCCCAAAATGCATAGATGCTTTCTAGATTTTGCGTGTGTGCGATGATGACCAAATCCTGTGGGCCAATACCCATTGCCTTTAAGCCAACAGCATAAGCCATTGCCGAGTCGCGAAAAACGCGACGTGAAATGCGGATCGGTTCCTGATCTGTGGCGACGTAGATGATAGCATCTTGCGTCTCATCACCGGATGTGAGTGCAACGGCATCAAGGAGCGTGTGAAAGGTATGGCGCGTATTTTGGGTTAACATTTTAACAAGGGTATGTTATTGACATGGATAAAAGAAACACAGATGCTTTTTGTATCATACGTCCATGTCGCGCATGACACGCGCAACTAGCAGATCAAGAGTGTCCATTTTATCAACGGTTAAATCCGCATCAGGGATGTAGACATCAAATTCGTCTTCAACAAAAACGCCGAATTCGGCGAGGGCAAAGGAGTCCATCAGACCGCCGGTGATGATGCCTTCGGTGTCAGTCAGTTCATACTCTTCGTCGCGAATCAATTCAACGACGATGAATTCGCGGATTTTTGTGCGTACAGTTGTTTCGTCCATATTTTCCTTTTGTGATGGTTACAACGAATTTGTGTTTGTAAATCTTATTTTATTCGTTACTCTCAATCAATTCCATCAATTTGGGCGCGATTAAATCGGCATATTGTTTTGAACCTGCTGGGGTTAGGTGCACGGGCGTATCGGTAAATTCGTCGGGGGAAATCGCGTTCCAGAGGTCGAGGTAGTGGCCGCTTTGGGCTACGGCCGTTTCCGCCAACATCTCCCGGTACTGATCATATGCCCAGCGTGGGTAAAAAGAATTATAACGGAGATCGCTGTTTGTGCCGCCGCTAATAAACATCGGCTCATTGATCAACAAAATTGGTGTTTCACCCACCATTTGTATGCCAGCGGCAAGCACATCAAAAGCCAAATCGTCTGTGGTGAGGGTGGTCGGCTGCTCAAAATCTTGCCAGCTTTCATCGGCTTCAAAATCTGATTTGCGCAAGGG
>CAYGMR010000097.1:6136-13876 GCA_964350725.1 uncultured Ardenticatenaceae bacterium
TTGCGGCGCTGTCCAATGATGGTTTGGTCCAGGAATGATGGATCGACAAAGCGCTCGTCGTCAGGATCAAGGTTGAGGTTGTAGGTTTGAATTAACGGCCGTATCCGTTCCGGATTTTGCTGCACCAAAGGCGCAAACAACTGCTTATCGCGTGGAAAAGATTCCAATGTCACCGGCCATACAATCAAATCTGGTTCATATTGCAGCGCTTCTTCCAACAACATCAAATCTTTCGTGAGTGACATCACCGGATAGCCTAAATTATGCACCACAACGCGCCGTCCGTCGTCAGTCATCAATTCAAGCGCGTTGAGTTGAGCGGCCAGCGTATCAGAATTTTCCAAATACCAGCCCCAAGTTCCAGAATCACCGATTAACAAAACACGGAATTCATCCTCGGCGGGTGGATCCACAACAGCATGGCTGGCAAACATAGCGGGGACATTAAATAAACTGAGATTGTAAGAAACGGCCGGTGTTTCACCATAAGGCAAGCGTAAACGACCGGGCAGCAGCCGGTTATAAAGCGACATTTGTCCCAACGATTCCATGGGCGCAAGCAAGGCAAACAGCAAGCTCAACAAGACAAACAACAGCGCCGCCTTGCCCATCACTCGCCAGAAAAATCCCCAGGTTGTTTCTTTATTATCCATCTACTAAATTAATGAAAATTCACAAGTTGGCATGTCATTCCGAACGAAGTTTACGAAGTGAGGAATCCCCACGCTGATAGCAAAACATATACCATCAGGATTTCTCGTTTCTCTCGAAATGACACAAACCAAAGCTCGGACTCTATACTCATTCCTTTATATTTTGTACATTTACCAACCAAAGCCAAATAATTTGCCAATTGTCTCAACAGCCAGCCCGACATCGGGAATTACAAACCAAACCCAACCGATGACGACATATTGAAAGGTGATAAACCAGCTAAACAATGTCCAGGCTTGTTTTTGACGCGGTTTTTCTTTGAGGCCCCGATACCATTTGCGCGTGCGGTCACTCCACATTTTGTGGATAAACAAAGCCGCACCATGCCAGATACCCCAAATTAGAAAGTTCAAACTCATGCCATGCCACAGTCCAATGATGATCATCGTTGTCATTTGGGACACCAAAACGATGAGAGTCGGTGACGGCCGTGGCTTGCGTCGCAACAATGAGCGTGACAAGGGCGAAAAGACATAAAAACGCACCCAATTGCTGAGCGTGATGTGCCAGCTTTGCCAGAATTGGGTGATATTGGTTTTGAGATACGGCCGTTTGAAATTCTCCGGCAGCCTGATCCCCAACAAAAGCCCCAAGCCAATCGCGATATCTGTGTACCCGCTAAAATCGAAAAACAGCCGAAACGCATACCCATACAAAAGCAGCCATAAACCGCCAGTGGATGTAACTTGGGTTGCCGAAATTGGATTCAGTGACACACCTTGCGCGAGCATATCGGCAATTACAAACTTTTTAAACATGCCAGCCGCGATGCGTGTGCCTGCATCAGTAAAACGCGCCGCTTCAAGGCCAACCATTGTTGGTAAAGCACGGAAATCTTTGACAAAGCGTTCGGCTCTGTCGATGGGGCCGGCGATGTAGGCAGGCGTGAAAATCACGTAGGTGACATATTCGCGCAATGAGAGTGCCGGTAACTGCCCAGTTTGCCTGTCGCGTATCGTATGGATGAGACGAAAAGCAACATATGAAAAGCCCAGCCAATTCAGATCAACGATACCCGCCAACACCAAATCTTGGTTTGTTAAAGTACGCCAAAGTGTCGCAACGATTGTCGCCAGCGGCGCTGTTTTCATTATCACAAACAAGACAACGATGACAACGATAGCCCCAGAAAGCACCGTGCGCTGATTCAGCCGCTGTAACAGGCGCAGCAAGCCAGCAAACAAGACGGCTACAAACAATAATGCCAAAGCGACGGCCAACGGTGAAGGAGGTCGTCCGGCGGTAATGCGAATCTCAGAAGCCAGGAAGCGATTGAAAGCCAGGACGACAATCAATCCCCCGATTAGCAGCAAAGTTACGCGGTCTTCGTGCCAAAACGGCCGTTTCTCTTGACCAGTGTCATTTTGCTCTGCAACTGCCTGGGGGCGTGTCAACCACCAACTCATCACAGTCAACACGATAGTCACAGTTTGTAGAATGTAGCTGCCAAAACGTATAGGCAGTGCAGGTTGCAACCAATAGATGCCAACCACACTGCCAATGAGCAAAGCCCAACCACGCCCCTTGCCCGGCACAAACGCGGCATATAACAGCGCAGCCACGCCCAGGACAGCAATACCAAGCATATCAAGCGTCATGGGGCTTGGATAACCTCTGTATAAATGGCGTGCAGCAGCATTAAGGCGGTCAGATCGCTCATTGGATAGCCGCGTTCAAAGTAGTCAGGATTGGTGTAATCGTCGGCGTCGGCCATTGTCATATGCACCAAATCGCCGCCTAGACCTTTGTTAGGCAAAGTTTCCGCCAGCACATCAAAATCCCACAAAGGCACTTGATATTCATCGGCAAGTCTCAAGATAGCAAGGTTATTGCGGTTGTCGGGGCCTTCAAAACGATCCGGCTTGGTTGCTAACACGGGAATGATGCCTTGACTAATAGCATATTCGACAAGCACACGCATATTGTCTTCAAAATATGCGCCACCGGCACTATCATTGGAGCCAAGACGAATGAGCAAGATGCTCGGGTTGTTGAGCCGAATTTCGCAGGCGATCATATCTTCGTTGGGCTGACACCATTCTTTGTTCGCCCATAAAGGATCAAATAACGACCAGGCATGCAGGCCAATGCGTGCAGCTACACCATAGCGTTCAAATGAGCCTGCGAAATGGTCGATGGCGGGTTGCAGATAAGCGTAGTCGCCCAGATTATAATAACCGGAGTCAAAACGGGTCAGGTAATGGTCGGTGAGGGTGACGCTGTCACCGACTTTGGAGAAGACATGGGAATTACGGCCGAGTGCCTGACCATTGGCAAAAATAGCGCGGCTGTTGGTGATGACTTCGGGTGGCATTTGGATAAAGTTCTCGACTGGAACACCGTTGACTGTGATGGAAACGGCCGTTGCTGTGGCCGTCGGTTGGGGTGAGGGCGACGGGGTCGCTGTTGCGGTGGGTGTGGATGTGGATGTGGATGTGGGAACGGACGTATCGGTTGGCACTGCGGTGATGGTTGGCTGTGGCGTATTTGTGGGGGGAACGGCTGTTTCGGTTTCATTCAGCTCAACCGTTGCAGCAACGGCCGTTGGCGTGTCAGTTACCATCGCGGTCGCAGATGGGGTTAACAAATCTGCAACCTCCGCTTGCCGCTCAGCAGGTTGGCTGCACCCTGATAGCAAAAACAAAGCGGCCAGGAACCAGACGAACCCGCTTCGCTTCCCAACCATCAAAAGCCTTGATAAATCCACTGCGGCGTGCTGTCACTGGTCACAATAATCAATAAAATAATAATCAAACACAAAGCCAGCGCCAATATATTTTCACGCGAAAATAGACGCCGCCACATACTTATTGCCCCTCACCACACCATTTCCATTCGCCATCTTCTTCAACAACACGGTAAGAAGAAAGGGGAAATTCGGTATCTTCCGCGCCATACGTGGCTACAAATTTGCCTTCACAAGCCACAATGGCGCTGTCGCCCACCTGTTGGCACGCCATACCTTCTAAATGCACGTCCGACACACTTTCAAATGTGCGGATTTCACGTTCTGCTACAGCTTCCATCTCCGCACATAACAATTCGCGAATCGTATCCGCATTCGATTCTGCTTTCGCTTGCAAATATTTTTCAACCGTTGCCGACGGGTCACTCGCACTACCGCCCGCGCAAGCAGCCAGGAACAACAAAGTAAAAATCAACAAAAAGAAAACTTTCTTCATACTTCCTAATTCATCCTTCCTAATTCATTTTTTACTGCATCCAATGTCACCAAAACCGCCAGGTTATGCACTGGATAACCAAAAGTAAAGGTATCAGGGTTATTGTAATCGTAAGGTTCTGAATAGGTCAGATGCACATTATCACCACTGAGGCCACGCGCAGGGATTGTTTCGGCCAGCAAATCAAATTCCATCAAGGGCACTTGCATTTCCACAGCAATATCGCGAATGATATTATTGTTAATGTTGTCGCCGCCTTCAAAACGATCTGCCTTGGTCGCCAAAATGGGCACAATGCCTGCATCTATCACGGTTTGTACAACCTGACGCATATTAAAATCAAACCCACCTGGCGAACCAGCATCGTTGGAACCTAACAAAATAAACATCACACTCGGATTGGCTATACGAATTTTACACGCCAATAAATCTTCATTGGCTTCACAAAAATCTTTGTCCGACCAGAGTGGGTCAAACACCGACCAAGAATGTAAACCAACGCGCACACTGACATCATAATCATTGAATGATCCGGCATAATAATCAATGGTCGGTTGCAAATGTTCAAATTCTGGACTGAGCACAAAGGTATCGCCATCCCAGTGGGCAATGGATTGGGGTGTAGCGATTAGGCTGTCGCCCAGAATCGCGAAAGTATTGGGATCACGTCCCATTTCTTGGCCTTGTGCATAAATCGCAGCGACATTGGCTTTAACGGCATCATCCATAATTACAAATTGATTGGATGGCATCCCATTGATGATGACAGGAACGGCCGTTGGTGGCAGAAGTGTCGGTGTGGGTTCAAGTGCCACAGTTGCCTCGGGTGCAACTGTCGGTTTACCCTCTGGTTGCGTCTCATTTGGAGTTACGGCCGTTGCCTGTTCACTGCCACCAATCGGTGGCGCAAGGGTCGGGGTTGATAATGATTCAGTAGTTTCTTGGATAGAAACAGCCACTTCGGCATCGCTCTGTGCAGGCGTTGCCTCCGGCTCACCTGTTCCACAAGCAACCAACAATATCAATAAAACTAAACTAATAAATATCCAAATCTTTCGCATAAATTATTTATATACTTTTAGGGATTTCACCACAGAAGGCACAGAGTTCACGGAGAATTTAGTAAAACCACTGCAACTCTGTGGCCTACTTCAACAAAACCCAGTACAAGCCTGTGGTTTGAAAATTATCCAAATAGTAAAATTTCAACACGTCCTAATTTTCAGCGGGTAGTATAACCTCTTTCCAGAGTGTATCAAGCATCATTAAGGCAGAGAGATTATGCAGCGCATGACCGCGTTGCAGCGCTTCAGGCAGTGTGTAATCATGGGCATAAAACGAAGACATGTGCACACCATCGACATCCAACCCGCGACCCTCTACCGATCCCGCAACCAGATCAAACTCCCACAAAGGCAGTTGATAATCAGCCGCAATCTGGCGCAAAATGTCATTGTTTTCGTTACTGCCTTCAACTCGATCCGCTTTGGTGCCGAGGATTGGGATCACCCCCTGATCGATGGCATATTCCACGATCTGGCGCATGCTTTCATCAAACAACTGTGGGGCACCTGCATCATTTGAACCCAAACGGACAAACACCACACTAGGATTATGTAAACGGAATTCGCATTCAATTGGCGTTTCGGCGGGGCCACAAACCGCTTTGTCAGCCCAGGTGGGGTCAAAAATTGTCCATGCGTGCAACCCCACACGCACAGCAACACTGTCACGCGCATGTGAACCACGATATTTGTCGATTACATCTTGCAAATATGCATAATCGCCCAGGTTGTATTGTCCGCCATCAAAACGTGCCATAAAAAATGGGTTCTCCGTGGTTGAATCCCCGATTTTGGCATAAGCATTGGGGTTGCGTCCCAGCTCTTGGCCACGTGCATAAATCGCTCTGGCGCGTTGGATGGCAGCGGGCGACAAAATAATAAAATCACTTTCGGGCAGTCCGTTGATGGCCACAAAAGCTGGTTTGGCTGCAATTTGGCTTCCGTCAGCGCCGGCACTGAGCGATGCCGAAACGGCCGTTTCTTCGCCACCAGCAATCGGAATCACCAACACTTGGCCAGCAAACACCTGATCCGCATCTGTGATGCCATTCAAAGCAATAATATCTTCGAGGGCGACATCATAAATCTGCGCCAAGTAAGAAAGTGATTCACCGGGCAGGAGTGTGTGGTTGGTTGTAGTAGATAAGGGCGTTGCTGCGGGAACGGCCGTTGCTGTCAATGGCACTGTAACCGCCAGAACGGGTTCAACTGTCACTTGGGCCGCCGCGGGTCGACCAAACGGAAAATCGATTTGCTCACTCTCGATAAACCGTCCTAATGATACACCCGCCAGCAACGAAAACGTCACCAACAGGATGCCTGTAATCAAAATGCCCAACAACAAAAATTTACGTCCCATAATGCCCTAGATTTTACAACAATATTTCACAATGCGTATCGTGGATTAGACGTTCTTTTGAAGACTACTACTATGTAAAGCAACTTTTTCAACAGGTTTGTAGTAACCGCTTCAGCGGTAAAGCGGCTAAAACCGATACTACAAACGCAAACAAATTTAGTTGACAAAGCACCACAACGAAATAATCAATAAATTTAGCACCAACTGTTGCCAATACAGAACGCATGTTCTATAATCATGTGCATAGTATCAAGGATGAAACATGTCGGCAAATTATTACTCACAAAATGACGGTTGGCTCGTCCCCATTGAAGAGGATGAATGGTACCCTGAAGATTACGAATATGATGGCTATTATCCAGCTCAAACCAACTTTCCGATTGATATTGTGGTCTTATTGCTGGTCGTGGGTGTCGTTTTGGTTTTGATATTTGGTCTGTCTCATTTGGTGAGTGGCAATGTAGAAACGGCCGTTATCACCGTCCCCCAAACGACAACAAATGAAACCAGAGAAGAAACGGCCGTGCCTGAAAACATCTTCCCTGGCCCCCAAACATTCATCGCCCCATACGATGATTACATTATTACCCAAGGCCCCCATGGCTTTTCCTATGGCCACGCCGCCATCGACATTGCCGCCGGCAAAGATGCGCCCATCAAAGCCCCCATCAGCGGCATCATCACCCAACGCTATACTGACCCTATTGGCAACCCTGTCCTCGTGCTTGAAAACGACCAATATGCAGTCACCTTTTTACATGGCAAATACACTGTTCAAGTCGGTGAAGAAATTGGCATGGGTGGTCAAATCGGCAATGAAAGCAATCTAGGCAACACCCGCGACATGCAAGGCAACTCTTGCCGCAACCGCGACTGTGGTTACCATACACATCTCAACGTCTTCGATAAACAACTCAACCAAAATGTCAATCCCCTCGACCTGATAAATTAACAAACCTGATTACTGCCTGGCACTTTCCATCACAGGCTAAACACCATCTGTATATACTTCTTGATCCCAGGTGTTTCCACAATGCGAACAACGATAATGGCGGCGCTCTTTGCCGCTAATCACGGTTGGCAACAAACCTGCCTTTTCCTTCTTTTCCAATTTACGAGTAAAAACACGCTTACAATTTGGACAATGTGTTTGTTTCCAAAAGAGCCAAGCAGGGATTGCTAATAAAATGATTACACCGATTACTTGATACATTTTTTATTCTCCAATACTTATCCTTCATTTTAGGCACTTACGCGCCAACATCAACAAAATGTTGTCGATAAAAATTTAGCAGATAGCTTTTATAAACGCGGACGGAAAGGAATTCGATAAATTTTTTGTCTATATTCTTTTCTGTCCGTGATTATTCCTTTTTGGCAAGTTCGCACCTACTCATCCCATGGCGTTCCAGGCAAAATT
>CAYGMR010000098.1:0-7149 GCA_964350725.1 uncultured Ardenticatenaceae bacterium
CTGATGAACGCTGATTTTGTCACTTCGTTCATGTTTTATCTGTGTAAATCTGTGTAAATCTGTGGCCAAAAATCTTGGTTAAATTATTCAGGAACAACTCTAGTAGCTATGGCTTTTATACAAATGATAAAATTGGGGGTGGTTCAACTTCTGCATAATTTGCTTTACAATTGGAGACTACAGCGAATACTTCGACAGGCTCAATACGGGTTTAGGAAGGAACGAATTTACTCGACTGGCTCAATTCGTTTTTTCCTCAATTCGTTGTAGTCATTTGTAAAGATGAAAAGCACGTTATTGAATCATGCCGAAAATTGGTAAAAAAGGGGCTGCAAGCTGTGGTAATACCTCAGCGACATCGGCCGAAATCAATAAATCAGCCTGGTGGTCAATGTGAGTGGGTTCATGGTTGATGATGATCAGGCGTGCGCCGGTTTGCTTGGCTAACGCTGGCAAATCACCAGCGGGTGCCACTTCCAGCGACGAACCAGCCACAAGCATCAAGTCACAAGTTAAGGCATACATTTGCGCTTCTTTGAGCAAACGCACCGGTAACAATTCCCCAAACAAGATAACATCTGGTTTCAGTACATCACCACACAATTTACAACGCGGAATTTCACCTGTTTCAACAAAGGCTTGCAACAGCTTGGGAGCGATAAACTTTTCTTCACAGTTCAAACAAGTCGCACGGCGTAAATGACCGTGTATTTCAAATACGCTGCGTGAACCGGCACGATGATGGAGCATGTCGATATTTTGGGTGATTAACGCTTCCAGAGGGCCATATTTTTCTAATTGTGCCAAAGCGGTATGGGCTGGATTGGGTTGTGCGGCAAGAATAAGTTTGGCTAACGGCCGTATCCAAGCATAAAATTCTTCTGGCTTTTCATGAAATGCATAGATGGATGCAACCTCAGTCGGATCGTGTTGTTCCCACACGCCCGAAGTCGGACTACGAAAATCAGGGATGCCCGAGCGCGTACTGACACCGGCACCAGTTAAGGCCACCGTTTGCGTAGATGCTTGTAAAAAGGTAATTGCCTGTTCAATTTGATGTTTTAGTTTGGTCATTACGAATCTTTATACAGGTGGCCAGGGATAATGTCGTCCAGGACCGGGTTCAGGAAATTTACCTTGGCGCAACAGATGTGCCAGGCGCATTTCTATTGCAACGATTTCATCATGTTGCAGTAAGCTGATTAACTGCTTGCGAATGTTTGTATCTTCTTGGTTGATTTGGGCACGCAATTTTTCCAAAGCCTGCATTTGCTGCTCCGGAATAGTTTGGCCTGCAAATTCCCAAATGACGGTACGCAATTTGGGTTCAGCATGAAAACAGATACCGTGATCAATGCCCCATAAATGGCCAGGGTGGACAGCAACGGCCGTTTCCCCATCCTCGTCGCTCAAATTATCTTCAATCAATGTTTCTTGAATCAATACATGCCCACTTTTACGATCAGCATTGTTAATGATCACATCAAACAATACTATCTGCTGCAATTGATCAGCATAAGTGGGATCGCCTTCAAATGTGAAATAATGCCGTTCGGGATCATGTTCAATGAAATATTGAATTGTGCCCACCCCATGCTCAGCATCACGTAAAACCGTCGGCGACACAATCCCCCAGCCGAGTGCTTCACTAACAACAAAGGCGGCTTGTTCACGTGCACATAAACTACCTCGCGGAAAATCCCATAACGGCCGTTCGCCACGGCGCGGTTTATAGACAACTGGATATTCCTTTGTTTCGTCAGAACCACGACCACGTACTCGCCCTAAAAACGCATAGTTTGAACTCCAAGGCAAAAGACCCTCGATTTCGAATGTACCATTCTCCAAAACATAGAGAATTTCAGCTTTTTGACGCTTATCCATAATGGTTTAGAAGCCCGATTTTTGTGAAAAATCGGGCTTCTTGGCTCTTTCTAATGTTTGTGACCATTTCGATGGGGGCAAAAATGCCCATCTGCGTCTATTGGGCGGCCACAATTTCCGCAAATCGGACGGCCAGAGGCAACAATTTCACGCGCATGTTTGATCAACGAATTAACTTGCGCACGCGAGGTCCAGAAACTAACAACATTGGGATCATCGTCTTCGTCCTCGACCAATTCATAAGCAACCAAGACAATTTGATCGTCATCCTGGTTATAACCCAAGCCCATGTTGCCTACGCGAAACAATTCTTCGACCGGCTCTTTGAGACGCATATCCGACCAGATCGACTCCTCCACCATGCGCGTTTCAGCTGGATATTTCACATTCAATTCATCGAGAAAGGATTCCAGACTGGTGGCCAACATCGCAGCTTGTTGTTTTTCTATAACGAGCGAAATGATTGTCGAGCCACGGCTGCCTTGCAAGTAAAACACACGTTTTCCCGCAGGGCCGATCGTACCAATTGTTATATGTGATACCGGATTAAGTTCAATTTGATGCGCCATGCTATTTTTTCTTCTTTTTTTGTTTCTTTTTACTTTTCTTTTTTTCCGAATTCACAGGTGGTGGCGTTAACGGGCCATTATCATTTAAACGTAAAACGCGCACCATCCCATTTTCTGGCAAAGCAATCACGCTTACCGAGGCGGGTGCAACTCCCATACGTTGGAACAAGTCGATGTGAATACCCAAATAATGAGCCAATATCAATTTGATCACATCGGCATGGGAAACCACAACAATCGTTTCTTTGGGGTGTGTGGCGGCTAAAGTTTCAAGCGCATTCACACCACGCGCTTGCACGCCACGCATGGTTTCGCCATTTGGAAAACGCATACGACTAGGAAAAAATTGCACGGTACGCCAGAGCGGGTCTTTAGCAAGTTTACTGATCTTCTTGCCTTCCCAATCGCCATAACGCACTTCGCCAACAGTGTCTAACTCTTGAATGGAGAGGTTAAAGGTTTCGGCAATGTAAACGGCCGTTTCCATACACCGTGTCACCGGACTGCTATACACCGCAGTGACTGGCAGTTGTGCAATACGCTCGGCCGCAGCAGCCGCCTGTTGGTGTCCGGTGGCATTCAGATGTACCCCTTCTATCCAACCAGCCAACCGATGCTGCTTCACCCACTCGTTTTCACCATGTCGCACCAAAATAATCGTTGTCATGCGTCAATGATAGCACAATTGGGGGCTGCGGTGAATCAAATACTGCCTGGCAATCGTTTTTCATTTGCCAATAGAATTCAAATCTCGCAACAACTTGGCTATTATTTTAGGGGGTGAGGGTAACGAGTGGCACAGTGTCACTGATTGTCAATGTGTCACTGATGGGCCCTGGTGTTGGCGTCGCGGCAGCACAGCCTTCAACAGCCAGGTTCAGCTTTGTTGACAATTCGGAATCGTTGCCATATTGGCGTGCTTCGCGGTAAAAGTCAGCCGCCGGACAGTAATCCTGAGCAACTGCAAATTGATCCGCATACGCCCGTAAGGATGTGAATAGTTTGTCACAGGCTCCCTGATAAAATGGCGCGGCCAAACATAAATCGCGGAAGTTGGAGCTGGCAACCCCCCAATTAACGCCATAATAAGCCAAGCCTTGTAAATACAATTCTGCCCATAACCAATAATCCAACGCTTCTTGGGGTAAATCACCCAGTTTTTCTGCCTGTGCCAGATAATTAAGCCCTAATTCTATATTTTCACCTTTGATGAGTTGTAAACCGAGGTTGAGATTGGCGTTATACAATAATCGGTCAGTCTCCAAACGTTCATAGCTGGGGAACTCACGTTGGAAGAGGATAACGGCCGTTGCTAAATCCCCCCATTGTTCCCGCTCTGCCATTCGTTGTAGGCTGGCTAAAGTTGATTGTGGATCATCCAAATCGGCAAGATCGGGCGTTGGTTCTGGCAACGGTGTTGCTGTGGGGGGTGCATCTGGTGTGAGAGCTGTTTTAAGTGCAGCTTCAGCTTGTTGTTGTAAAGCCAGTGCTTCTGCATTCTCAGGATAACGTTCCAAAACCCAATCTAAGCGGCGCAGCGCCAAATCATAACTACCAACGCTGATGTCTCCTTGCGCCAATTCGAGCTGATGCGCAAGCTGTTGTAGGCGCTGTGTCTCGACAGCTTCCACGCGCAACTCTTGCCCGCTTTGATAAGCGAAATAACCGACAATCAGGTAAACGGCGATGATGACAGAGATGAGAATTAGCCCAATGCCCACGACACGCAATAGCAAGCGTGAGTTTCGAGGTTCGGCCGTTTCTGTGCCGTTATCTTCTGCGTTCATCACCGATTTCTCTTCATTCATCGGAATAAGTATACTAACTCTTAACCAACATGTCGCGATAAACAGCCACCGTTTGGGCGGCGATTTGCTGTTGCGTATAGTTTGCTAATACGCGTTGTCGCCCTTGCTCTGCCAGCCGTGTGCGTAAATCATCAGAGCGCATTAAATTTAGCAAGCGATCGGTTAATGCATCAACATCATCTTCAGGAAAAACAAGCCCTGCATCAGCAATCACGTGCGGAATTTCACCGCTGTCTGAACCGATCACGGGCACGCCGGAGGCCATCGCTTCAATCAGGATACGGCCGAACTGCTCTTTCCAATTGGGGAGTGTGCGCGAAGATAAGACCAGCGCATCTAATTGTTGTAAATATGCGGGCATTTGCGCCGAACTGATGGCACCATCAAACTGTACCCGATCTTGTATCCCTAATTCACGGGCGAGGTTTTCCAGAAACGGCCGTTGTGGCCCCTCGCCGGCAATTTGCACCCGCCATACACCTGGCAGCTTAGCAACAGCTTGTAATAATAAATCGACGCCCTTCTCCGGCACAAGCCGACGATTTGCGGAGCCAATCACAAAACTACGCCCACTTGTATGCCGTTTTGGTTGGAAGATTTCTGGATCAACCCCAAATTGTGGGATCACACGCGCCTCGCCTGTATATCCTTTGGCGCGCCACACCTGGACCGCCTCACGATTACCCATGATCGCATAATCGACACCAGCCAATACCTGGCGTTCCATGCGGCTAAATGGAAATGGATAAGAGCGGTTTAAGTTTTGCCAGGAAAAAAAGAGCGATTTCGCATTGATTTTACGTGCTTGTCGCCATGCCAGCCAGGTCGCCAGATTATACGGTTCTTCGTCGATGTGTACGATGTCTGGTTGAAATTCGGCCATTCGCTGTTTGAGTTTAGGGTAATAATGCAGATGGAAATCCCCATTAAAACGGATCGGGTCTACAATCAGCTTATATCCATTTGTATGGCCGCGTTCTAGCTGCACGGGGCCGCTGGCATCATTCCAGACGGGTGGCACAATCACCACCAGTTCAACATCCTCGAAGGCGGCAATGGCTTCTAATTTTGTTTGATACGTACCCACTAGGCACGCTTTGGAAATCATTAATAGTCGCATGGTTCTTGATTAAGCGCATACAATACCGCATATTTTAGCCGCTGGCGAGTTAAACTTTTGTTGTAAATGTTCAGCTAACAGCATTTCAGCCTGCTACAGGTAAGGCTATTCCTAGTAGTAAATGATCCAGTTGATCCTACAAGGGAATAGACTAGCCAATGCCAAAACGACCCATTTTTGGGATCATTATTTTCTTGCATTGGCCTAAGAGGCGTGTGCAGGGAAACCTTGTTGACGGTACAATGGGCATGCATAGAACAATAAAGCGTGATCCTATTATGAAAAAAGAACTTATCCTACCAATATTCGATGATGAAGATGTAGAACGTGACTTCTGGGCAAACGTTGATTTAAGCGCTTTTTTTGAACCAGAAGATTTTAAGCGCGTGTCTTTTCCTAATCTAAAGCTGACCACGCGGTCTAATTCTATTCGTGACTCAAAATCTGACACCCCCTAAAAGCTCGCAAATTGCATGGTACAAACGTGGCTCACTGCTAGAATGGGGTTTGTTGCTGCTTGTGTTGACAACGGCCGTTGCTCTGCGTTTCTGGCAGTTGGGCAATTGGCCAGCAGGATTGTACCGTGATGAAGCGTTTAATGGGCTAGATGCGCTGCGCGTCCTCGACGGGGATCATTCACTCTTTTTCAGCGCCAATAACGGCCGTGAACCTGCCTATATCTACCTGACCGCATTGGCGGTCGCCCTCTTTGGGCAAACAATTTTCGCCGTGCGTCTAGCGGCTGCGGTTGTGGGTGCGTTAACCACAATCCCCGTCTATTTGTTGGGCAAAAGTTGGTTTGGCTGGCGTGTGGGCATATTGGCAGCAGTCCTGTGGGCGATTACACTGTGGCCAGTGCACTTGAGCCATATCGGTTTGCGCACAATCTTGCTTGTGCCGCTGCTCACACTCGCTTTCTGGACAGGCACGCAGGCTTACCGACATCAAAAGGCATGGTTATGGGCCGCATCCGGCTTATTGTATGGCGCGACGTTTTATACTTATTTAGCCGCACGGTTTACGCCGTTACTGCTGCTGGCATTGCTGCTTTATTTGCTTTTGATGGGTCGCGGTCGACGCTTGTGGCCAGGAATTATGTGGTTTATGTTGGGCACGGCCGTTGCGCTCCTCCCTTTCCTCATTTTAATTCTCCAACAACCAGACCTGTTCCTGGGCCGTACGGGTCAAGTTTCTATTTTGCATCCTGATGTCAATCATGGTGATCTGTGGGGTACGCTCTGGCGGCAAATCGTAGCTGCATTCGGCATGTTTCTTTGGCGCGGCGACAGCATTTTACGTCACAACCCCAGTGGACGACCCGTTTTTGACCTATTCATGTTTGTGCCGTTTTTGATTGGTCTAGGCTGGTGTCTCAAACGCTGGCGGCAAACAGTCGCAATGACGCTGTTATTGTGGACAGTTATCATGCTGGGACCGACAATCCTGGCGGCCGATGCACCGCACTTTTTGCGCGCAGTCGGCGTTTTACCAGCGATCATTTTCCTGCCCGCTTTGGGTTTGGCATGGTTATGGCAATGGCCGCGTTTGCCCGCTATTTTGCGGCCATTCTTGGTCATCACACTTTTGTTGGGTAGTTTGTGGCTTACCGTGCGTGATTACAACGCGTACAATCATGACGCAGAGACAGCGTACCTATTTGAGGCGGCGGCGACTGAATTAGCTAACGAAATTAATGCGGTAGCGGGCGAAACAGCCCCTTCGACTGCGCTCAGCACAGACATTTACATCGACAAAAGCATTTGGACAA